>NZ_JAIFKJ010000286.1:0-7261 GCF_019695415.1 Thiohalocapsa sp. | reverse complement strand
CACCCACCCCGGGGCAAACGGGGCCGGGGAACAAGCCAACGGGACAAAGCCCGGGGCCATATCCAGAAGCCCCCGGAAGCGGTTGAAAAAGCTGTCGCCGCGGCCAAAAAATCACCGAGGGTCGGAAGCTTGTCACCGCCAACCGAGCGCCATGGGCAATGTCTTCCCCCTCCCCCTTCGAGCACAAGTAGGCGCTGCTCCCCCGCACGGCGTCGGCGTGCAGGGCGCTCATGTGCAAGAGCCGCGGTACGCCCACTGCTTCCGCCGCGGCGACAACATGGCGAACGAGGTCCACGTGCACCGTCTGAAAGCGTGCGTTGCCGGTCTCATTCAGAATGCCGGCCAGGTTTACCACCAGGTCGCATCCTGCGAACAATTCCTCATAGTCGGCCGCTTCCGCAATCTCGCGCAGCTCCACGTCCGGATAGAGCTTGAGGTCCCGATGCCGAAATGCTCGCCGCGTGGGCACGAGGCAGTGATAGCCGGCGTCGCGCAGACGCGTAAGCAGGTGGCGGCCGACGAATCCGGTGCCGCCGATGATGCAGGCTCGCTGTCGCTTCATGGATTGCAGATCCGGTGCTTGCTGTTGTGTGGGGCGTCAGCCCGTGCGGCGATGCCCGGTGGTGCCCCGGGCGACCGGGCTACGCAGGCCGAGCTTGGCCAGGCAGATGCCGCAGCACGCACCCGCTGCCAGCGCAGGCAAGCGCGGCGGCGGGCGCGGGGCCCGTCAGATAGACTTATCGCCGTCTGTTCGTCGCGATGCACGCCGGGGCAGGTGCGCGCGGCGCGCTATTATGCCGTAACGCCGCAGCCGGGGGCGCCGCCGCACACGCTCGCTGGCATCTCGCGTCGATGCCAGCGCGGGCAATCTGCAGCACCCGTAGGCTAATGTGCCGGCACGACATCGCCTAGGAGACTGCCGCGTGGAGCCGTCGGCCCTTGCCGCCTTCGCCGCCGTCGGCGCCATTGCCGGCCTGCTCGCCGGCCTGCTCGGCATCGGCGGGGGCGCCGTCATCGTGCCGGCGCTGCTGATTCTGCTGCCCGCCTTCGGCGCCGGGGGTCCCTGGACGCCCCACCAGGCCGTTGCCACGTCGCTAGCCACCATCGTCGCGGCAGGCTCGGCGTCGACACTCTCGCACCATCGCCGCGGTGCCGTGCGTTGGTGGCTGGTGGCGCGGCTCGCGCCCAGTCTTGTGCTAGGGGCGGGCGTCGGCGCACTCCTGGCGAGCTGGCTGCCGGCTCTGTGGCTGCAGCGGCTGTTCGCGGCCTTCCTGCTGGCAAGCGGCACGCGCATGTTGCTGGCGGCGCGGACGCCGCCGGCCGACGCGCCGCTGCCGCGCAGTCTCGCCCTCGTCGGTACCGGCGGCGGCATCGGTGCGGTGTCGGCCCTGCTCGGCATAGGCGGCGGCATCCTGATGGTGCCCTATCTTGCCCGGCATGGAGTGGCGCTGCGCCATGCGGTGGCTACCTCCAGCGCTTGCGGCGTCCCTCTAGCGCTGATAGGGAGCCTCGGCTTCGTGGTGTCCGGCTGGGGTCGGGAAGGGCTCGCGGCGCAGAGCGTCGGCTTCGTGCTATGGCCCGCCGCGCTCGCCATTGCCGGCGCGGCGGTGCCCATGGCCACACTCGGCGCCCGTCTCGTCCACCGCCTGCCCACGCTGACGCTGAAGCGGGTGTTCGCAGTGTTGTTGCTCGCGGTCGGCGTTCGGTTGCTGCTGACGTGACCGGCGGTGGAGTGCGCGCGGAACATCTGACGGCCGCCCCGCGGTCATGGATGCCCACCGGGCACTCAGCGCTGCGCTGCTGCACCACCGTCGCCGGAGCCGCCGGTGTCGTAGCCGATGTCGTCGTGCCAGAGGCGTCGATACAGGTAAACATGTCCCTCCGGATCCCGCAGCACCAGCCGCCCCTGATGCTGCGCGAGCTCATAGGGCCGTGCGACGTCATGCTCGGGGTCGTACATGGCGACGCGGTCACCGCGCTGCTGGATGAGCCCGTCGATGTAATCGCCGCGGGAGGAGTAGAGCCGGAAACGATGCGCCTGCACGATAAACAGTGCGCCGTCAGGACCCTCCCAGATGCCGTCCAAGGTCGTGCGGCGCCAGCCGGGCAGGTGAGGCAACTGCATCATGCCTGGCATCTGCTGCATCCAGGTGCCCATTTCCGGCATAGCAGCGCCCGGCATGCCGGGCCAGGGCATCTGCCCCATGCCGAAAGGTGCACCAAATCCAGACATGGCGCCCGGTACGGGGGCGGGAGTGTCCACAGCACCGTCCCCGAGCAAGCCCATCGCGTCCATCATGCGCGCCATGGCCTCGCCGAATACGCGGGCACTCGCGGACAGGTCGTCAGCGGGTGCCGGCTGCGGCAGCGCTGCTGCAAGCAGCAGCAGTGCGCGCAGGGCGGGCAGCGGGAGCGCGCGGCGCTTCGGGTGGCGACGGTACATTGCGTGGGATGAGCGACCTCTGTTGCCTATGCCGAGCAGCGGAGCGGCCGCCGGCGACCCGTCAGGATAACAGAGGCCGTTGCGCCGCTCGCCAGAGGAACCGTTGTTCAATCCGCAGCGACCGTCGTCGCTTCCGCCGGCGGCGACACCGGCGCGAACAGGGCGCCCAGCCGGAAGTCATCCAGACCCAGGCGATGGGCGTAAATCACCCGGTAGGTGAGCACCCGGCGCACATAATCCCGAGTCTCACCATAGGGGATCGCGACCATCCAAAGGTCCGCGGGCGTGGTCTCGTCCGGCAGCCAGCGCGAGACCGCACCCGGCCCCGCATTGTAGGCGGCAGTAGCCAGAACCTGGTTGCCGCCGAAGCGCTCACGCATGGCCGCAAGGTAGCGAGTGCCAAGCGCGATGTTGAGCGACGGATCGATGAGGTCAAGGCGCCCTGGGGCCGGGCGGCCGAGCTCGCGCGCCATATCGCGGGCGGTGCCGGGCATGAGCTGCATAAGCCCGACGGCACCCGCATGGGAGGCGACGTCGGGGTCGAAGGCGCTCTCTTGGCGGATGACGGCGTAGACCCACTCCAACGGCAGGCCGTAGTCCTCAGCGCCGGACGCGATCAACCGATCGTAGAGCAGCGGGAAGCGCAGCGGGATGTCGTCCCAATAATCGCTGCGGGCTAGCGTGAAGATGGACTCGGTCACCAGTCCGAGGCGCTCGCCGAGAAGTGCGGCCGCGCGCAGCGCCGCGGAATCGGCATTGCGAGTCAGTTCACGCCACTCCCGGGTCACGTCCGTGCGCCGCCCGAGGGCCTGCAGCTCGCGAATACGCCGGGCGGTGTCGGAGGCCAGCAGCCGGTTGATCTCGGCCGGGTCCGCCGGCGTCGGCTGCACGCGCAGCGCCGGCTCGCGACCGAGCAGCTCAGCGGCGCGAAAGCCCCAGAGATCGCGCTCGGCCGCAGCCGTGTCCAACGCATGCACTGCGCCGACGAGGTCGCCGCGTTTGCCGAGCGCGCGGGCGAGCCAGTACTGCCACTCGCCGCGCTCGCGCTCCTGCGGCGGCAAGGCCCGCACCCAGTCGATGATCTCTGGCCACGCGCGCAACCGCAACGCCGCGCGCAGGCGCGCGCGCTGCAGCTCCAGGTTCTCCGGCAGGGCCCGCAGGCGGCGCAGGTAGACGAGGCCGGAGCGCTCGCCTGCACGCGCCAGTCCGACGCCGATGGCGGTGACCGCCCGATCCCTTGCCGGCAGCGGCACCAGCTCCCGGGCCTGGAGCACGCTCCAGTCCGCGGCGGCGAGCCGCGGATCATCCCGTGCCAGGCGCTCGATGGCTGCCACCAGTACCGCGACACGCCGTTCCGGGTCCTCCGGCAGCTCGGCCTCTTTGAGGCGTCTGGGCTCGCGGTGGAGGAGTAGCTGCTGGTTCAGCCAGCGCCGATGCCGCTCGGGGAGGTAGCGGCGTTGATACGCCGCCACACCGACGTTGCCCCTGGCCAATGCGGCGCCGACCCGGCGCCACACCAGATTCGGCACGAGGCCGCCCGCGGCATGCCAATGCTCGAGCACCGGGTCACAGTCTGCCGGCAGCGACGCGCCGGTGAGATAGAGCGCGTCGAGCCCCGATACGGCCGCCTCTTCTCGGCCCAGCGCAAGCAGGCTCCGGCGCCAGCGGCACTCGCGGGTTTCGGAGTCATTGTCGGCATAATTGCGGACATAGCCTGCGTGATCGCCGCGAGCATGCAGGGCGTTGAGCCACAGCCGGCGCAGGGTCTCACCCGGCGCCGTACCCGCATAATCGGTGATAAAGGCCTCGATCTCGGGGCGATGCTCCGGAGTGAGCTCCCAGCGCAGCTCCGCGAGCCGGAGGTAGGGCCACAGCGGATAGTCCCGCAAACCCTTTTCGAGCTGCACGAAGCTTTCGCGCTCCCCCGCGGCCAATGCGCGCTCCGCGGCCACGAAGTCACGACGCTGGCCCTCAGCAGCCGGCTCCGCCGCGCACGGCCTGACCGGCACTGCAAGGGCCAGCAGCGTGGCGACAACAAGCAAGGGTCGCGCGCGCCGCGATCGCAGAGCAGAGGGGTTCCAAGACATCGTCGGTAACACCGAAGGCTGTGCACCGCCCGGGCGCTGGAGCCCGGCCGGCATTTACCCCATTATCGACCGCAAACGGACAGGTTGCAGCGCCGACAGGCGCCCGGGTCGGCAACCGTGCTGTCGTCACCCCACCACCAGGCCGCACTGCCAGGAGCAAAGCAGATGCAACCAACCCCCGCCGCTGTTGACCTCAACACGCTCAGCAGACTTCTGCGCACGGCCGCCGAGGCCGAGATCCTGCCACGCTTTCGCGCCACAACGAGCACCGCCAAAGCCGACGGCAGCCTGGTGACAGCAGCCGACCTCGGCGTCCAAAAGCGCCTCACCGCGACGTTGGCCGAGCACTGGCCGGACGTGGCTCTGCTCGGCGAAGAGATGGACGCCGCGCACCAACAGCAGCTCCTGGACGCGGGCGGCCCGCTCTGGTGTCTGGATCCGCTGGACGGCACCAGCAACTTCACCTGCGGCTTTCCTGGCTTCTGCATCTCGCTGGCGCTGATTCAGCACGGCCGCGCCGAGCTCGCGGTGGTGCTGGATCCGGTCCGCGACGAGTGCTTCACCGCTGCCCGCGGCGAGGGCGCCCAGCTGGACGGGACCCCCCTGACGCCTTACGCGCCCGGCCCGACGCTCGGCGACTGCGTCGCTGTGGTGGACTTCAAGCGCATCCCGTCAGCACGCGTGGCGCCGCTCTTTCGCCCGGGCGGCTTCCGTTCCCAACGCAACCTCGGTGCTGTGGCACTTGAGTGGTGCTGGCTCGCTGCCGGGCGCTTCCAGCTCTATCTGCATGGCGGGCAGAAGCTCTGGGACCATGCTGCCGGACGCCTCGTGGCCCAGGAGGCCGGCTGCGCCACCGCCCTATTCGCGCCGGGCGGCGACAAACCCACCGACGGCGTTGCGCTAGGCAAGCATCTGGCGCTGGCGGCGGCCAACACGGGCCTCTACCGGCAATGGCTCGACTTCGTCGGGCTGCCGATGCAGGCCTGAGCCGCGCGCCGCGCTAACCTAGGGTCCCATGCCGCGACACCCGAGTCTGGCCCACACAGTGGCAATCCGCGCGTGCTGCCCGCAACTCCCCGGGCGGAGCAAAAACCGCACACGATGAGGACAGACTCGCATGACCGAAGACATCAGCAACCAGGACATGGACCTCACCAGCGGCATCGCCGCCTTCGAGGCCAAGCAGTTTTCCCGCGCCACCGGACTCCTGTCCCCTCTTGCCGAGCGCGGCAATGTCGACGCCATGTACCGCATGGCCATCATGGCCCAGAACGGGCTCGGCATGGTCCCGAACCCACTCCTAGCCTACAAGTACATGAAGGCGGCTGCCGAGCAGGGCATGGGCCTCGCCCAGCACGGCCTCGCGTTCATGTACATGGAAGGAGAATGCACCGACAAGAACCCCGCCAAGGCCATCGAATGGTTCAAGCGCGCCGCAGAGCAGGGGCTGACGGGCTCCATGACCACCCTCGCCATGATGTACGAGCAGGGCAACGGCGTGCCCAAAGACATGGACGAGGCGCGCAAGTGGTACCACGCAGCCGGATTCGACGATAAGTAGCAGCGGGACGTAACGGCGAGCAGCCGAGAGCCTAACGCAGGAGCGATAGCACCATGGGTGGCTCAGGCGCCTGGTCCGAATCGCGTTGACGCTCTGCGCGCTCGGTCTTGCGAAAGCTGATGCCGGTGCGGCTCAACAAATCCGCGGCAACTGCTCCCCCGCGAGCCAGTCGACGATGCGGTTGCCGCCGAAGGCGGTCTCCATCTGGACGAAATGGTGGGGGTCTGCGAAGACCTCGCCGATGATTGTGGCGTCGGCGCCCTTGGGGTGAGCGCGCATGGCGGCGAGCAGGGTCTCGGCTTGGTCGGCGGGGCAGATGGCGATGAGCTTGCCCTCGTTGGCGACGTTGAGGGGATCTAAGCCCAGCAGCTCACAGGCGGCGGCGACCTCCGGGCGCACGGGGATGGCCTGCTCGCGAATCTGCATGCCGACGCCGGACTGTTGGGCCAGCTCGTTCAGGGTGCTGGCGAGACCGCCGCGGGTGGGGTCGCGCAGGCAGTGGATGTCCGGGACGGCGTCGATCATGGCCGCGACCAGATCATGCAGCGACTGGGTGTCGGAATGGATCTCCGTCTCGAAACCGAGATTCTCGCGCTTGGACATGATGGCGACGCCATGATCGCCGATATGGCCGGAGACGAGGATGGCGTCGCCTGGTCGAGCGTTACCGCCGGCAATGTCGACGCCGTCGGGCACCACACCGACACCGGTCGTAGTGATAAAGCAGCCGTCGCCCTTGCCGCGCTCCACCACCTTGGTGTCGCCGGTGACCACGGCAACACCTGCCTCGCTGCACGCCTGGGCCATGCTCTCGACGATGCGCGCGAGATCTGCGAGCGGCAGTCCTTCCTCCAGTATGAAGCCGGCGGTCAGGTAGAGGGGCTTGGCGCCGCACATGGCCACGTCGTTGACAGTGCCGTGCACGGCGAGACAGCCGATGTCACCCCCCGGAAAGAACAGCGGCGAGATGACATGCCCGTCGGTGCTGACGGCGATTCGCCCGGCGGGCGGTATGAACAGAGCCTGATCGTTACCCTGGGCCAGCAGTTCATTATCCAGATGCTTGCGAAAGAGCTCGTCGATGAGCTGGGCCATGGCCCGACCGCCGCTGCCGTGGCTCATGTCCACGGCGCCATGCTTCAGGTCCAGCCGGCCGGCGTAGCGCGGGCG
>NZ_JAIFKJ010000543.1:5514-8888 GCF_019695415.1 Thiohalocapsa sp. | reverse complement strand
GACGGAATCAGGGCTCGCCTTCGCCCTGGTAGGCCCGCGGGACGAGCCAGCGCCGTTAGCGCGGCCACTGCATCCGCAGCGGCCATCCCCAGTCTGGGCGTCGCTCGCTCCCGTCGTTCAGCCGCCTGCATCCAGAAAATGCCCCACGGCGGTGTATGTCTCGGCGCAGGCCTCCGGCACCAGATCCTCGAGGTTCAGATAGGCGTGCACCATGCCGGACATCGGCCAGTGCTCGGTTGCGATGCTGTGTTCGCGCAACCGCTCCACATAGGCGATACCCTCGTCGCGTAGGGGATCGAATTCGGCCGTCAAGACCAGCGTGCGCGGATACCGCTCGGTGATATCCATGAACAAGGGCGAGATCGCCCGGCGATTCTCGTGGCCTTGCAGATAGCTGTCGAACAGCCACAGGATACGCTCGCGCTCCAGCAGGTAGCCCTCTGCGTTCTCCATCACCGAGGGCTGGGCGAGGCTGTAGTCTAGACTCGGGTACAAGAGCGCCTGGGCCTCAATCGCCACATCGGGTTCATACTGCGCGAGGTGGGAGACGGTCGCGCAGAGCGCCCCGCCGGCGCTGTCGCCGATGAGCGCGAGCCGGCGCGCATGGCGCAGCCGCTGCCCGCTGAGACAGTGAAAAATAAGCTTCGCACAGGCCATGCTGTCCCGCAGGGCTGCCGGATAGGGGCACTCAGGTGCGAGCCGGTACTCCACCGCGACGATCACTCGTCCGGTGGCCAGTGCGAGCTTCCGGGCGATGGGATCATATGCGGCCACGCTGCCCGCAACGTGCCCGCCGCCGTGCAGAAAGAGGGCGACGGGGCGCGCCTCGTCCGGCGCCGGATGGTAGAGGCGCACGGGCACCGCATAGTCGGGCCCCAGAATGACATCATCGCGCACCAGCGCCACTTCGGGCCGGTCGGTGACGAAGGTACGGATAAGTGCATCGAAGGTCTCCCGCGCATTGATCACCGTGCGGCGATAGCCGTTGGCATGCGCCGCCGCCTTCGCCGCGCGCGTTTGCTCGAGCCACTCACGCAGCGGTGTCGGAATGGCGGCGTCGCGCTGGTTGTGCATCCGATCAAGCGATCCGTATCACGTTACCCTGTTCATCGGCGAGAACCGCCATCGGCTCTTCGCCGAGGGTCAGACGTAGGCGGTTCATCATGTCGATGGTCTCTCGGCTCATCTCCTCGCGGGGCCCAGCGATCTGCTCGCACAGCTCCAGTGCGCCTTTGCGCTCATCCTCCGTGCGCAGCAGCTTCGGCAGCGCGGCCATGGCGGCCTCCGGCTCATAGCCGACAATGAGCGACTCTTTGTGGATCATACGCGTGCGGTGCTTGGGCTTCATGCTGGCGAAGGGCTCGGTGGCAAGCAGCATCTGGTTGGAGCGCTCCAGCCGCGAGCGGCGGACCTCCTTGCGGGAGTTGGCGAGGAAGATCAGCATGCGGATGACGCCGTCGGCGAAGTCACCGAGCTCGATGCGGTCCAAGGCGTCCTGCACTTCGGTGAGGGTGCGCAGGTCCTCTCGCGGCTCGGACTTGGCGACAGTCCGGCTTAAGCGCTCGCCGAGCGCCTGCACCGGCGGCGCGCCCCAGAGCAAGTGGAAGTTCCATTCGATCATGGCGTTCTGCACATCGCGCACGCCGTCCCACCACTGGGTCACCAGCTTGGCGTTGAAGCGCTCCAGCTGGCGGAAGGGGTTGTCATCCGGCGCCGCTTGACGGTTGTCGCGCACTTGCTCGGCGAGGCTCTTCACCGGCTGCATGGCCGGGTTGCGGTCGCTTGCGAGCCAGCGCTGCAGGCGCATCGGGCTGGTGTGGGCCATCAGCTCAGCGGTGGCCTGGTTACTCATGGCGCGCAGGAAGGGCCGCACGGCCAGGTCATAAACCTCGGTGCCGAGCTCCGAGAAGCGCGCCACCGTGGCGAAGGGCTTGTCGGAGTCATCGCCACCGCACTGCGCCATCATCTGCTCGATGCTGCGCTCGGCGAAGGCGACCTTGAAGGTCTTGTCCACGCCTTCGCCCTGCTCCTCGGCGATGACCATCTCGTACAGGCCTGGCGCCAGTGCCTCGATGGCCTTGAGCGTGGAGACGATCTCTCCGTGCTCCTTCTTCGCCACCGACGAGGACACGAAGATGCCGAGGTGCCCGACGCTCGGATGTAGAGTGTAGAGAATGCGCTGCCCGCGGGCCTTGATCTCGGCAACATCGGTGTAATGGTCGGCGACCCAGCCCAGCGCCTGCTGCGGCGGCGTGATGTTGTCCCCGTGGGAGGCGAAGATGATGATGGGCGAGTTCACCTCGCGCAGGTCCACATGGGTGCGCTCGTTCAGATGCGCCTTGCCGCGGCCGAGGCGGTTGCCGACGAAGAGGTTCTCGACGATCCACGCGATCTCGTCGGTGGTCATGTAATAGAAGCTGCCCCACCAGCGCTCGAAGCCCACGAAGCGCGGCACCTCGGTGTCGATCTTGTCCCACAGGGTGTAGTACTTCTCCCACCAGGTGTTGCTGGGCGAGAGCCGCTCGAAGTTGAACACCAGATTGGCGCCGTCGAACATGCCGTTGCCGAGATCCCCGAGCATATGCACCGTGCTGGCACCGCCGACGAGCCCGCCCAGGTAGCGCATGGGGTTCTTGCCCTTCTGCCCGGCCCAGTAGGAGAGCGGCGCGCCGTTGGCCACCACCGGACCTGTGATGTCCGGGTTGGTGGCGGCGAGCAGCATGGAGGCCCAGCCGCCTTGGCAGTTGCCGATGATCACGGGCTTGGGCGAGTCCGGGTGGCGGCGGCGGACCTCGCGCACGAAGTCCGCCTCGGCTGCCGTCACGTCTGCCAGCGTCTGCCCGGGCATGGGCATACGGGTGAAGGTGACGAAATAGGTGGGGTGGCCACCGTGGATGGCCGCGCCCACCTCGCTTGCGTGCTTGAAGCCGCCGATGCCGGAGCCGTGGCCGGCGCGCGGATCAATGATGATATAGGGGCGGCCGTCCTCGCGCACCGTCACGCCCTCCGGCGGGGTGATGCGCACCAGGGAGTAGTTCACCGGCCGTGCCAGCTTGGTGCCGTCGACCACGATTTCGTGGTCCCAGCTGAGCACGGTCTTGTGGCTGCCTTCCTCGTGCTCGACGAAGTAATTCCCGCGCTCGCGCATGGCATCGGTGTAGAGCACCGCGCGCTGCGCGCCGTCGAGGAGGTACTGCCACCAGTGCTGCGCCAGCATCGGCGTCGCCATGGCACCCATGACCTGCTGCCAAGTCTCCGCGTTGTGCTGGGCGTTCTTCTGGGTGGTTTCCAGCGCCTGCTTGCCATGAGCCTGGGCGATGAAGCCGAGGTCGCGGCCATACTGGACGTAGGCGTCATCGTGGCCGTCGAGGGAC
>NZ_JAIFKJ010000543.1:0-5414 GCF_019695415.1 Thiohalocapsa sp. | reverse complement strand
GTGGTCAACCGCCGCGGACCACCCGCAGCGTGTGGCGCGCGAGCATCCGCTCCTCGTCGGTGGGGATGACCCAGACCTCCGGGCGCTGGCCTGCCGGGCTGATGCGTGCGCCGTCGCCGAAGCCGCCCGCGGCGTTGGCATCGCCATCGATCTCGATGCCGAGCCAGGCGGCAGCCGCACAGACGCGGGCGCGGATGTCGGCATCGTTCTCGCCGACACCGGCGGTGAACACCAGCGCATCCAGACCGCCGAGAGATGCCGTGAGCGAGCCGAGCGTCTGTCCAATGCGGTAGACGAAATAGTCGATGGCCTCGGCGGCGCCGGGGTCATCGCTCTCGTGCAGGGCGCGCAGGTCGTTACTCACACCGGAGAGACCCAGCAGACCGGACTGCTTGTAGAGGAGCTTCTCCAGCGCTTCGACGCCGAGGCCGTCCTCGCGCATCAGGAACAGCAGCACGCCCGGATCCAGCAGCCCGGGGCGGGTGCCCATGGGCACGCCATCCAAGGCCGAGAAGCCCATGGTGGTGTCGATGCTCTGTCCATCGCGGATGGCGGTCATACTGCAGCCGCTGCCGAGATGCGCGACGATGACACGTCCGGCGGCGACCGCCGGGGCGATCTCCCTGAGCTTCTCGACGATGTACTCGTAGGAAAGCCCGTGGAAGCCGTAACGTTTCACGCCCCGATCCAGCAGCGCTCGCGGCAGGCCCAACTGCTCGGTGACCTTCGGCCGGCCGCGGTGGAAGCCGGTGTCGAAGCAGGCCACCTGCGGCAGGTCTGGGTGGTCCTTGGCGACGGCGCGAATGGCCGCGAGGTTGTTCGGCTGATGCAGCGGCACCAGCGGAATCAGGCCGGTGAGCACCTTGAGGATGTCCGGTGTGATGCGCACCGGCCGCGAATAGTCCTCACCGCCGTGGGCGACCCGGTGGCCGATGGCCATGATCCGCCCGCCGTCGGCGAAGTCGTCCAGCCAGCTCCAGATCTGCTGGAAGGCGCGGGCGTGGCCTTCGCCATCCGTGATGGTCTCCCACCAGCTCTCCGAGAGGACCTGGCCCGACCCCGATTCGGCGGCGGACTTGGCGATGAAGTGCGGCCGGGTGCCGATGCCCTCGACCTGGCCCTTGGCGCGCAGCTCGGGCTCGGTTGCGTCGCCGGCGACGTCGTAGACCGCAAACTTGATACTGGACGAGCCCGCGTTCAGCGTCAGAATCAGCTCGTTGGGGGAGGCGCTCATGTCGGCACCTCTGCTTCAGTGCGCGGGCTGCTCGTGCAGCCCCTGACGCACCGCGTGCGCATGCAGCACCGCGGTGGCCGCCGACGCGCGGCGGGTGCGCACACTGTCCGCGCGTGAGGTCAGGATGATCGGCACCCGCGCCCCGAGCACGATGCCCGCGGCCTCGGCGTTGGCGAGGAAGATCAGCTGCTTGGCGAGGATATTGCCAGCTTCGAGGTCCGGGGCGATCAGCACGTCGGCGACGCCGGCGACCTCGGAGTCGATCTTCTTGATGCGGGCGGCCTCCAGGTTGATGGCATTATCCATCGCCAGCGGGCCATCCAGGATGCCGCCGGTGATCTGCCCGCGCTCGGCCATCTTGCAGAGCGCGGCGGCGTCCAGCGTGGACTGGATCTTGGGCCTGATAGTCTCGACGGCGGACAGGATGGCCACCTTCGGGCGTTCCACGCCGACGGTCCGGGCGAGGTCGATCGCGTTCTGGCAGATATCACGCTTGGCATCCAGGTCCGGTGCGATGTTCACGGCCGCATCCGACACCAGCAACAGCTTGGGATAGGTCGGCACGTCCATGACGAAGATGTGGCTGATGCGCCGCTCCGTGCGGATACCCGTGGCCTTGTTCAGCACCGCCCCCAGCACCTCGTCCGTGTGCAGGCTGCCCTTCATCAGGATCTCCGCCGTGCCCGCGCGGATCAGCTCCACGGCACGGGCAGCGGCGGCGTGGCTGTGGGCGACGTCGACGATCTCGGCACCGCCGAGGTCGATGCCGTGCTCCTCGGCGACGGCGCGGATGCGCTGCTCGGGGCCCACCAGGATGGGCGCGATGAAGGTGGCCCCGGCGGCCTCCATAGCACCCTCCAGCGACACTTGGTCTACGGGATGCACCACGGCGGTGGGGATGGGCTCCAGCACCCGGACCTTGTCGAACAGCGCGGAAAAGCTGTCGTGGTGGCGCACCGAGACCTCGGCCAAGTCTGCCACCTCGATGCGCTGCTTCTCAGTGGGTGCGACCACCACGGCACGGCCCGTCATCACCGTCTCGCCCGCCTGGTTGACCACCGAGCAGGACAGCTGCACCAAGCTCGCCGGCAGCTTCTCCACCACCTTGACCTTGGCCGTTAGCGTGTCGCCGAGCTGGATCTGACGCTGGAATTCGGCGTCCTGATTGCGATAGACGGTGCCCGGCCCCGGCAGGACGTTCGCGAGCAGGCTGGAGATCAGCCCGGTTGCCCAGAGGCTGTGACCGACCACTCCCTTGGCGCCCTGCGCGCGAGCATACTCCTCGTCCATGTGAATGGGGTTCAGATCACCGGACACCTTGCTGAAAAGTGCCAGATCATCTCGGGTCAGGGTGCGCTGCAGCTCAGCGCTCTGCCCAGGCTGAATCTCGTCGTACGTGCGGTTCTCAAGGATGTCGGCCATGGCAATGGTTCTCTGGTGCCCAGGTTCCGCAAGTGCATAGGCGCAGCTTGTGGTACCCATTACCCATGCTGCGGCGCAACAAAAAATACTAAACGCACTCCGTTGCATTGCTGTGAACCTCGGATGTCGGTTTTGTGACGTCGCAGGCGTCTATGCAGCCGGCATCGACTAGGAACATCCCTCGATACGGAGTAGCCGAGTCACTCGGCTGTCGAGTTTCGCGGGGCGCTACGGTGTGCATGGCGTGATGACAGAGCTGCCGCGGACTGAGGCCGTCAACGGCGGCAGTTTGGGCGGTCGGAACTGGAGGCCATCGCGGTGCTGGCACAACGCCTGCGAGAGCATCCGGCGCCAGCCCAGCGTCTCCGTCAAATGCTCCGCAGCCAGGCGCGATCCATGGAGAATGGGGCGAGGTGGCGACTGGCACGCGTGGTTGATTCAGCGCGCCGGGGCATCAAGCAGGATCGGGCGGAAGGCGATCGAGTCGTGATCCTTCTAAGGCGGGGCGGGGCGCGCGAGAGTGATCCTCGACTTGTAGCCCAGTGCGCTGATGCGCGCCATCATTGGGCAGCGGCGCCGGGCGTATCAACAATCGCTGGTTCCTAATATCGGCTCGGCACGTACAGCTCCGCCGGCAGCGTTGCCCGGTCATAGTCCGGATTGAAGACGCGGTCCGGCAGACTGATGGGCTCGTGCGGGATCTCGTGGTAAGGGATCTGGTCCAGCAGGTGGTGGATGCAGTTGAGCCGCGCGCGCTTCTTATCGTTACCCTCGACGATGTACCAGGGTGCTTCGGGAATGTTGGTGCGGGCGAAGATCTCTTCCTTGGCCTTCGTATAGTCCTCCCAGCGCACGCGGGATTGCAGGTCCATGGGGCTCAGCTTCCATTGCTTCAGTGGATCGTGGATGCGCATCAGGAAGCGCAGCTGCTGCTCTTCGTCAGTAATCGAGAACCAGTACTTGATGAGTCGGATGCCGGATCGCACGAGCATACGCTCGAACTCTGGCACATCCTGGAAGAACTGCTCGACCTGCTCGGGCGCCGCGAAGCCCATCACCCGTTCGACGCCGGCACGGTTATACCAGGAGCGGTCGAAGAGCACGATTTCGCCGCCTGAAGGAAGGTGTGGCACGTAACGTTGAAAGTACCACTGGGTGCGCTCTTTCTCGGACGGCTTGGTGAGCGCGACCACCCGGCATACGCGCGGGTTCAGCCTTTGGGTGATGCGTTTGATGACACCGCCCTTACCAGCGGAATCCCGCCCCTCGAAGATCACCAAGACCTTCTCGCCAGTGTGCTCCACCCAGTCCTGCAGCTTGATAAGCTCCGCCTGGAGCGTGAGCAGTGCCCGAAAGTAGGTCCGGCGGTCGATGGCCGACGGGCGTTTGCGCTTATAGATGCGGCGCAGCTCCATCGATAGTGCGGGCTCCGAGATCTCGAGCTCATAGTCCTCGTCCAGAGTGTCCTCAAGCTCGGCCTCTAGCCAGTCCTTGATGTCGACGTTGTTGTCTTCGCTCATGCGCTACCTCGGGATGGTCGGGATTTTGACCTGCTGGTGATAAACGACAATCGATCCGGGAGCGTGCACGCTCGCAGCCGGGCCGTCGTCGAGCACCACGTTAACGACGTTGGGACGGTAGCACCGCGAACCTGTAAGAAGATGACGATTTAGTTGCTCCGAATCCTCCACGGTCGTCCTGCCACCGGACAACGGCACTTGAAGCTGCCGAAAGTCCCCACGAACGGAACAGGGCGCGGTTTCGCCTCGCCTGTTATTGTGGCTGATCCGTCTGGTCCGCGACCATGGCCTAAGGCCCGATCCGGTAGGGTCTGACGCTGGCGGAAAACGCTAACATATGGCCGCTGGGCCATGGTGGATCACTGATGGTGCTTTGTCCTGCTGCCCCGCTGGAAGAGCCGGCTCGCAGGAAACATGCCGTTCAGCGCAAGTATCGCCGCTAAGGACAATCGGACCGGCCCTCCCGTCGTCCAATAACCGGCACGCAATGAAGGTGAGGACTCCAACATGACATCAGCAATATACGCGTCGCTTTCGGCATTCCTGGTCGTCTGGCTATCTTTAAATGTGATCAAGGTAAGGCGGGCCAAGCAAGTAAGTGTCGGTGATGGCGGTGATGATGAATTGAAGACCGCAATGGCAGCGCAGTCGAATGCGCTGGAATATCTACCCATCTCTTTGCTGCTGTTGTTTGCGCTCGAATATAATGGGGCCTTCTTGATCTTGGTGCATACTCTGGGTATTGTGCTTTTGATCGGCAGGTTGATACATGCAAAGGCCATGTTGACGAGTGATTTGCAACGCAGGGTTTTAGGTATGCAAATAACGATTTGGGTAATCATTGGTCTCGCCATCGGAAACCTCGTCTTCATTCCCTATGGGCAGTTCCTGCCAGTATCATAAATCATTCCCCCAGAGCCAATCTCCGATAACGCGCCGGCGGCCCGGCGGAGCTTTGCGATGCACAGTTGGCTGATGTCTGCTACGGGGGTCCGCGAGCGGACTCTAGGCAGTGCAGCCCCGAGCGTCGGCCCGTGCGGAACTCGGGCCTGTGCGTGCGCTCTTGGGGCAGACAGTCGTTCTTCTACCGAGCGCAGCCGCCAAGGTCGAGTCCGAAGCGTCAGCCGGTCAGGTCCCTAGAGATATCAATTTTTCTTGCTCGTGAAGCCCTGCCTAGGGAGATGCTGATTTATTGGGCATCCTGCCCAAAAATCAGACGGAGCCGGAAAACGCGGTTT
>NZ_JAIFKJ010000367.1 GCF_019695415.1 Thiohalocapsa sp. | reverse complement strand
CCCCGCCCAGTCACCAACCAGCTGGGCACCAAGGGGCTGGCCTCTGCGCCCAGCCGGGCGGCCTGCCCAAGCATCGGACGGCCCGGAGGGCAGCGGCCCCTGGGCACTGTCCGGTGCGCACCAGCCGCCGCCCCGGGCCGACGGCACTGCGCCAAGCGGCGTCTGGCGAAGGGTCCGCCCCACCCTGGGCGTGGCATCGGCGCTGTTGCACCGCCCGATTTCCGCGGCGTCTGCCGTTTTCAGTTCCGTGTGTGCGGAACATGCTCTAGTCCCCGCCCATGTTCCGTCCCCTGTCCCTCTTCGTCGGCCTGCGCTATACCCGAGCGAAGCGGCGTAACCATTTCATTTCCTTCATCTCCCTGATTTCCATGCTGGGCATCATGCTCGGCATTGTCGCGCTCATTGTCGTGCTTTCGGTGATGAACGGCTTCCATAAGGAGATCCAGGAGCGCATCCTCGGTATGGCCTCGCACGCGACACTGAGCGTGCCGGAGGCGGGCATCGCGGATTGGGAGGCCCTGGTGGAGCGCGTGCAGGCGTATCCGGACGTGGTGGGCGCCGCACCCTACGTGGAGCTGGAATCTATGCTCATGCATGCCGGGCGCACCCACGCAGCGCTACTGAGGGGCATCGTGCCGGAGCGCGAGGACGCCGTCTCCGACCTGCGTCGGGACATGGTCATCGGCAGCGTCGACGACCTCGCGCCTGGAAGCTTCAACATCGTGCTGGGCGCGGAGCTGGCGGCCGTGCTCGGCGTCGGCGTCGGCGACAAGGTGACCGTGGTGACGCCGCAGCTGAACGCCACGCCCGTGGGCGTCATGCCGAGGCTCAAGGCGTTCACTGTCGTCGGGATCTTCGAGGTCGGCATGTCGGATTACGACCGCGGTGCCGGCTTCATGCACATGGCCGATGCGGCGCTCCTGATGCGTCTCGGCGATGCCGCCGAGGGCGTGCGCCTCAAGCTCACGGACATGTTCGACGCCCCCCTGGTCTCCCGAGAGCTCGCCTATGCGTTGAATGCAGAGGCCCAAGGCGGGGCCGATGGCGCTGCCGTCGCGTACCGAGTGACCGACTGGACCCAGGTGCACCGCAACTTCTTCGCGGCGCTGCGCACGGAGAAGCGGATGATGACCATCATTCTGTTCCTCATCGTTGCAGTGGCGGCCTTCAATATTGTGTCGACGCTGGTGATGGTGGTCACCGACAAGCGCGCGGACATAGCCGTGCTGCGCACGCTCGGGGCCTCGCCGGGGCGGGTGATGGCCATCTTCATGGTCCAGGGCACTGCCATCGGTGTTGTCGGAACCCTGCTCGGTGTCGTTGGCGGCGTGCTCTTGGGCTGGAACGTGGAGCCCATCGTCGCGAGCATCGAGCGAGCCTTCGGCGTGCATTTTCTCGACCCGAGCATCTACTACATCAGTGCACTGCCCTCGGATGTGCGTGCCGGCGATGTGCTGCGTGTGGGCGGCGGTGCCTTTCTGATGTCTGTGCTGGCCACCCTGTATCCGGCTTGGCGCGCCGCGCGCACGGACCCGGCCGAGGCCCTTCGCTATGAATGATCTCGCATCGACTGTCGGGCCGGCACGGGAGCCAGCGGCGGACGCGGCTGTCCCCGTGCTCCAGGCCCGCGCCGTCGGCAAGTCTTTCCGCCAAGGCCCGCAGGAGGTTGTCGTGCTGCGCACCGTGGACATCGCTGTGGGGCGCGGTGAGCGTATCGCCATCGTCGGCTCCTCCGGCTGCGGCAAAAGCACGCTGCTGCACTGCCTGGGCGGACTGGAGCGGCCCTCCACCGGGCAGGTGCTCTGGGCGGGGCAGGACCCCGCGCGCCTGTCCGAGCGTGCTCGGGGGTTGTTGCGCAACCAGCGCCTCGGCTTCGTCTATCAGTTCCACCACCTGCTGCCGGAGTTCACGGCGCTGGAGAACGTGGCTATGCCGTTGCTGATCCGTAATCTGGCACCGGCCGAGGCGCGGGAGCAGGCAGTGGCGCTGCTGGGCCGGGTGGGCCTCGAGCATCGTCTGACCCATAAGCCCGCGGAGCTCTCCGGCGGCGAGCGCCAACGGGCAGCCATCGCACGCGCACTGGTGACACGGCCAGACTGCGTGCTGGCGGACGAGCCCACCGGCAATCTCGACCGGCATACCGCGGCGGACGTCTACGAGCTGATGCTGGAGCTGAACGCAGAGCAGGGCACCAGCTTCGTCATCGTCACCCACGACCTCGACCTTGCTGCGCGGGCGGATCACGTCTGGCGCTTGGACGACGGCGTGCTGTCCCGGGCGACGGCATAGCGCCGGCGGCGGCGCTCGATCTCGCGCAGCAGGCTGCGGCGCCAGAGCCACTGCACCATGAAATAGCCAATGGCTGCGACGGCACAGGCGCAGATGATGCTGCCGAGCGCGAGCGGCCCGAGGACCCCCAGCCAATTGTGCCAGTCGAGCCAGAACTCGGGCTCGAAGGTGCGGATGGGCTGGCCCGTCAGCAGGGCTCCGATGACATAGGCCAGATAGAACATGGGCGGGATGGTCAACGGGTTGCTGAGCCATACCAGTGAGGCCGCAATGGGCAAGTTGACGCGGAGCTTAATGGCGGCTGCGGCGGCCATGAAGACTTGCCCGAAGGGCGGCATGTACATCATGAACAGGCCGACGGCGACGCCGCCGGAAGCCGAGCGCCGGTTCAGGTGCCAGAGGTTCGGGTCCTGCAACAGGGTGCCGAAGACGCGGATCCAGCGGCTTTCCAGGATCACGCGCGGATCCGGCAGGATGCCCTTGAGCCAGCGTCTCACGGTCTCGGGTCGGGGGTCTGTGGGTAGGCGGCGCGAGTGCCACTGCGAGTATACGCCAGCCCTGCTGCGGCGGAAGCGGTCTGCCTGTGGCGGCCGGAGCTGGGGCCGGGAGTCACTGTGTTGAGTGCCACGGATACGGTGGCGCTCGCCGGCCCCTGCGCAGGGTGAGGGCAGGCCCTGCGCAGGGATGCGGAAGTGCACGCGCATATGACTGCCGACGCCCCGCAGGAGCGCCTGCGGCTTACGCCGGCGCCAGTCGCCCTGGCCTTTGCGGTGGGTTGCGGCGGTTTTCCCCTGCCCCCGCCCCTCCCCGAGGCCCGGTTGGTAGGGTCGTTCTTTGCCGCCGCCCGCGCCCCCGCCCTCTTGGCGCCCCCGCCCTGCGGCCCGCCGCCGAGGG
>NZ_JAIFKJ010000070.1 GCF_019695415.1 Thiohalocapsa sp. | reverse complement strand
GGCCCCTGGCTGCTGGCAGCCCCAGAAATTCCTCAGTTCCCTGTCATGGCCAAGTGCTGCGAATCCCGCTTGTTTGAAGCCGCCCGGACGTGATGGACGGTGTTTGTCCATCGCGTCCGGGGGGCAAAGGTGCGATTCGCTGTCACAGATCGCTGGCTTCTGCCAGTTGGCAGATCCAACCCCGTACTGGTTTCATGGCAGAGGCGCATCAGTACGAACCCAACCGCAATCACGCGGGTGAATGGGATGCGGCGCCGGCCCAATCAGATCTGGTGGTTGCTGGCCAACCCCTTTTTCGTGCTCGCCGCCGCAGCCCAACTCTTAGCAGCCCTTCATGTAAATGCCCGCTCCACATCGAACGGTACGTGATCACGCAAAATGTAGTAGCACGCCCGCGCTAGCTTGTGCGCTACAGCCTTGATGGCGACAATCGGGTGACTGCGCCCGCATTTGCGCTGGTAGTACCGTTTGATCCGTGGGTTGTACCGTACCGCGAAGTTCGCCGCCTCGATGTACGCCCACCCCAGGTACTTGTTGCCGTTCTTGGTGTTGCCACGCCCTTTCCGCTTGCCGTTACTCAAGTGCTCGCTACCCACGCAGCGGCAGTACGAGGCATAGTTGCCGACCTTGGCGAAGCGCTCGATCTCCCCGGTCTCGAGCATGATGGTCAACCCCAGGATCTCCCCGATACCGCTGACCGACAGCAACGGCTTGAATCCGGGACGCAGCTTGATCCGTGCCTTGACCGTCTTCTCCAAGAGCTCGATTACGCCCTCTTGGGTCCGCATCACGGCCAGGTTGCCCTTGACCGCCAATGCCAGGTCGGCATCCGGCAACAGCTGATCCACCTCCTCGTACGTCAAGCGCTTGATGGCATTGGCGCTGAGCGACCGCCCGCGGTTGCGTGCCAGGAGATTCTGGATGGCCAGCAAGTTGCTGGTGCGTTGTTGCACCAGCCGGCTGCGCCGGCGCAGCAGATCACGTACCGCGCGTTCTTCCTTGGGGTAGATATAACCCTCCGGCAGCAGCCCGAGCCGCAGCAGCTTCGCCAGCCAGCGGGCGTCAGACTCGTCGTCGGCATACTTCAGGCCTTCGTACTGTACGATCGCCGCCGTGTTCGCCAGGTGCACACGATAGCCCGCTTCCATCAGCCCGTCGACGAGCCAGTACCAGTTGTAGGTAGACTCCACCACCCACCCTTCCACGTGGTCTCTAAACGGCGCCAGCTCCGCCAGCACCACCCCAATGTCGTTCGGCAGCCGCCGCCGATACACAACCTTGTCTTCCTCGTCCGACAGCACCACCACATTGTTGTTGGAATGTAGATCGATTCCGCCGTATAGTTTCATTGTAGGCCCCTCTGTTTTGATCCTTGGTTGCACACCTCCTACCTTGAACTTAGGACCTCGCGGAGGGGTCTGCTAGATGGATATCAGGTCTTGCAATCCAGCATCAGTTGACTAAGCTTCAGGCCATGTCCAGACCTCTCCGCATCGAGCTGGCCGGCGGGCTGTATCACGTCACCTCGCGTGGTGATCGGCGCGAGGCGATCTATCGTGACGATCAGGACCGCACGGCTTGGCTCGACGTTCTTGGCGAGGTGTGCCGCCGGTTCAACTGGCGTTGCCACGCCTATTGCCAGATGACGAACCATTATCACTTCGTCGTCGAGACACCGGATGCCAACCTCTCCAAGGGGATGCGCCAAGTCAACGGCGTCTACACCCAGGCGACCAATCGCCGCCATGGGCTGGTGGGCCATCTCTTCCAGGGTCGCTTCAAGGCCATCCTGGTCGAGCGGGATGCCTACCTCTTGGAACTGGCGCGCTACGTTGTGCTCAACCCGGTCCGCGCGGGGATGCTCGCCAGCGCAGGCGAGTGGCCATGGAGCAGCTATCGGGCGATGATCGGTCAGGAGCCAGCCCCGCGTGGATGGAGACGGACTGGTTACTCGGCCAGTTCGGCCATGAGCGTTCCCGCGCGCAGGCCGGCTATGCCGCCTTCGTGCGTGAGGGGATCGGACAGCCGAGCGTCTGGGAAGGGCTGCGCCATCAGGTTTTTCTCGGCAGCGAGGCATTCGTGGAACGCCACTGCAACCCGTCACAGCCCCTGGAACGGCTGCGAGAGGTTCCACGCGCCCAGCGGCGACCGCTGGCCAGGCCACTCGCGGACTTTGCCTGTCGTTACCCCGACCAGCACGAGGCCATGGCGCGGGCATACCAAACCGGCGTCTACTCGATGCAGGAAATCGCCAAGTATTTCGGCGTACACTACTCCACAGTGAGCCGAGCCGTTCGGCGACTGGAGAGCACGAGCGAATAGGCGACCCGCTTACAGTTCCGCCGCAATTATGCTTGATTGCAAGACCTGACCCTCATGCCTCAATTGAAACGGCCAGATCCATCCAAAGAGTTACTTTCGACATGGCGTAATGACCAAGAGTCATTCTAAAGCAGAAGGAAATAGGGTCAGGTCTTGCAATCCAGCATCAGTTGACTAAGCTTCAGGCCATGTCCAGACCTCTCCGCATCGAGCTGGCCGGCGGGCTGTATCACGTCACCTCGCGTGGTGATCGGCGCGAGGCGATCTATCGTGACGATCAGGACCGCACGGCTTGGCTCGACGTTCTTGGCGAGGTGTGCCGCCGGTTCAACTGGCGTTGCCACGCCTATTGCCAGATGACGAACCATTATCACTTCGTCGTCGAGACACCGGATGCCAACCTCTCCAAGGGGATGCGCCAAGTCAACGGCGTCTACACCCAGGCGACCAATCGCCGCCATGGGCTGGTGGGCCATCTCTTCCAGGGTCGCTTCAAGGCCATCCTGGTCGAGCGGGATGCCTACCTCTTGGAACTGGCGCGCTACGTTGTGCTCAACCCGGTCCGCGCGGGGATGCTCGCCAGCGCAGGCGAGTGGCCATGGAGCAGCTATCGGGCGATGATCGGTCAGGAGCCAGCCCCGCGTGGATGGAGACGGACTGGTTACTCGGCCAGTTCGGCCATGAGCGTTCCCGCGCGCAGGCCGGCTATGCCGCCTTCGTGCGTGAGGGGATCGGACAGCCGAGCGTCTGGGAAGGGCTGCGCCATCAGGTTTTTCTCGGCAGCGAGGCATTCGTGGAACGCCACTGCAACCGGGTGCAACCCGCCGAGCGCTCTTGTGGTAAATAGGGCCAAATCTAGGCGAAC
>NZ_JAIFKJ010000643.1 GCF_019695415.1 Thiohalocapsa sp. | reverse complement strand
GTGGTCCCCGCCCGGGGGGGGGGGTGTGGGCACCGGGGGCGGGGCGGGGGCAAGGCGGAAGCCGCCTGGGCGGTGGGGCCGTTGGGTTGCGGGCGGAATGGTCGCGGGGAGCGCCTTGGCTGCCTCGCCCGGGCCGGCCGCCAGGGTGGCAGCGGCCGGGCCCTCCGTGCTCCCCGACGCGCCGCGCTCGGCTTGTATGGCCTCCAGCACGCCGGCGACAGCGGGCTCCGCGAGCCAGTGCTCGAGCTCCAGCGGTTGGCGCCGGCGCCAGTTGGGGTGTCCAGTGCCGCTGCCGGGGAGATTCACCTGCTCCGTCTCGCCGAGCAGGTCCGCCGTCTGCACCAGCAGCAGCCTTGCGGGCGTGCGCGCCAGGTAGCGCTGCACTGCCGTGATATGCGCCGGTGTCAGCTCCGGCAGCGCCACCGGGTCGGTGCTGCCGTCGGCGGGCAGCAGGTCGGCTTGCGCCAAGGCCAGCAGCAGCCGGGCGCGGTCGTTGGTGCGGGCGAGGAGGCGCTCCGTGTAGTCCGCCTCGGTGGGGAACAGCGCCAGCTCTCGGCGGTGCTCCAGGTCGACACCGGCCCAGAAGCCCCTGAGTGGCGGCAGGTCATGGGTGCCGGCGGTGACAAGCGCATTGGGCGCGTAGTCCTCGGGCGGGAGAAAGCCGCCGTCGGCATCGCGCTCGAAGTAGAAAACCCGGGTGGAGAGGAGGCCCCACTCAGGGATGGCGGTGCGCACGGCCTCCGGCACAGTGCCCAGGTCCTCGCCGATGATCATGCAGCGGTTGCGCACGCTCTCCAACGCCAGCACGCCGAGCAGGTCTCGGAATGGATAGGCCACATAGGAGGCTGTGGCTGGATCAGTGCCCGCCGGCACCAGGAAGAGCCGCATCAGCCCCATGACATGATCGATGCGCAGCGCCCCGGCCGCGCGCATGTTGGCACGCAGCTCTTGCGCGAAGGGCCCATAGGCGGCCTCGCGCAGGCGCTGCGGGTGCCAGGCGAGCACACGCCAGTCCTGTCCCTTGGGGCTGAAGTCGTCCGGCGGTGCGCCGACATGCACGCCGGCCACATAGCTTCCAGGGGCCGACCAGCGGTCCGCGCCGTCGGGCGCGGCACCCACGGCGAGGTCAAGGCAAAGCCCGTGCTGCATGCCGAGCGACTCGCAGCGTACAGCGGCGGCGTCCAGCTGCTGGCGCGCGAGCCATTGCAGCCAGGCGAAGAAGTCGACCCGCTCGGCGTGCTCACGGGCAAAGGACAGAACCTCCGGTGACTGCGGGTCCCGGTACGCGGCAGGCCAGTGATCGAAGGAGCCGGTCTGCGCGACCGATGCCGTGTCCGCTGGCGGCTTTGCCGCCAGCTGCTCGGCGATAGCCTGGAAGAGCGCAAAGCGTTGCAGATCCGAACCGCCCGCCTCCGAGAATATGCGGAAGGCGCGGCCTCGCTCGCCGTCCGTGTCCAGGTGCTGGGTGCGGAAGTGGCGGAACAGCCGGCTCAGGATGTCGAGCTTGACCTCGGTCACGCCGGCGTAGTTGACGAGCGGGTCCCCGCGCAGCGCCCGCAGTCGGGCCTGGAAGGCATCGGCGTCGATGCGCGCGCGCAAGTCGTCGCACTCGGCAAGCTCGGGCACCGCCTCCACGTCGATGTAGAGCGGGCTCAGCCAACGGCGACTGGCGGGACCGTAGGGGTCGCAACGCTCGGGCTCGGTGAGAAAGAGGGCGTGCAGCGGGTTCAGCGCGAGCATGCCGGCGCCGGCCCCGGCGGCGAGCTCCACGAGGCGGGTCAGGTCGGTGAAGTCGCCGATGCCCCAGTTGCGCCCGGAGCGCACCAGCGGCAGCTGGGTCACCAGCCCCCAGCCGCGCGCGGGGCCGGTGTCCGGCTGCCAGCAGCGACGCGGCGCGACGATGACGGTGGTCTCGGCAAGCGGCTTGGCAGCGTCGCCGTCGCTGTCGGCATACAGCGATAGGCGGTGATAGCCGATATGTGCCGGAGGCGTGACCGGCAGGCGTCGGGAGATCCAGGCGGCGCCCTCGAGCTCCCGGGTGGCGGTCGTGGACAAGTCCTGTAAATCGACCCGCCACGCTGACTCGGTGCCGTCTTCCGCCGTCAGCACAGCACGCAGCCGTCGGGCCTCGGTCTCCGGCAGTGTCAGATCCAGGGTCGGCGTTCGATCACCCAGACGGTGTACCAGCACGGGCGGGAGCTGTCGGCGCCAGTCGGCGTCGATGGCCGCCTCCAGGCACGCGCGCTCGGTGTCCGGGTCGCCGGCGGCGACGCCGAGCGCTCGCAGCAGGGTACGCTGGGTGCCAGCGTTCGGGTCATGCTCGCGGCCTTGCACATCGACATAACGCTCGACGATGCCGAAATGCTCGCAGAGCCGGTGTAGGGCGTCGTCGCTGGCCATGGGGGTGTCGGCTGTGCGCTCCGGTTGCGGGCTCCGGCTGCGGGCTCAGGTAGCCGGCGCCGTCGGGGCGTCGGTGTCTTCATCGCTCGCCAGGTACCAGGCGGCGGTCCAGGGCGGCAGGCGGCCGTCGGTGAGGGCCTTTCCGGCATCCATGGGCTCGATATGGAGCACCCGGCCGGGTGCCCCATCGTGGCGTAGGCCAGGCACCGCCAGCGCCGTCCCGCCGAGGTTCGCGACGAGCGTGAGCAGGCTGGCATCACCGAGGCGCCAGCGCACAACCAGTCCTGTGTCGCCGATGAGGTCGAAGCCACCGGCATGGCCGTCCATGCCCGCGAGCCTTGGCACGATCTCCGCTTGGCGCAGCGCGAGCAGCCCGCGGTGGAAGTCGAGCCACGCGCGATGCTCGGGCTCATCCAGCAGCGCCCAGTCGACCTTGGAGCGGGTGAAGGTGCCCGGGTCGTTAGGGTCCGGGATGGCCGCCTGCGCCGCCTCGTCCGCAAACTGCTCGAAGCGGGCGAACTCCCGGCGGCGGCCTGTGGTGACGGCGTCGGCCAAGTCTTCGCCGAAATCGCAGAAGAACAGGAAGGGGCTGTCCGCACAGCGCGGCTGGCCCATGAACAGGAGCGGGGGGGTGGGCGCCAGCAACAGCACGGCGGTGGCCGCCCGCAGCGCCCGCGCAGAGGTGAGCTGGTGCAGGCGCTCGCCGAAGGCCCGGTTGCCCACCTGGTCGTGATTCTGCAGGAAGCTCACGAAGGCGGTAGGCGGCAGGCGGCCGCTGGGCTCACCGCGGGGCGCATTGTTGCGGAAGGCGGAGCGCTCCCCCTGGTAGCCGAAACCCTCGGCGAGGCAGCGCGCGAGCCAGTAGGTAGGGGGCGCGCCGTGTTGCGCGGCATAGTCCTCGTAGTACCCGTCCGTCTGGCCGCTGAGCAGCACATGGGCGGCGTGGTGGAAATCGTCGTTCCATTGGGCGACGTAGGATTGTGGGCTGCCGTCGGCCCGACGCGCCAGATAGCGGGCGGCGTTGGCGTCGTTCTCCAGCACCAGGTGCACGCGGCGTCCGCGCCCGGGGCCGGCGGCAACGGCCGCCGCAAGCTCAGTCAGGATGTCGGGCTCGCTGTCGTCGGCGATGGCATGCACGGCGTCCAGCCGGAGACCGTCGACACGGTACTCTTCGATCCAGTACAGGGCGTTGTGGATGAAGAAGTCCCGGACCGGGCGGCTGTGCTCACCGTCGAAGTTGATGCCCGCGCCCCAAGGCGTGTGGTGGCGCTCGGTGAAGAACTGCGGCGCGTAGAGGTGCAGGTAGTTGCCTTCGGGCCCGAAGTGGTTGTAGACCACGTCCAGAAAGACCATAAGCTCGAGGCCGTGGGCCTGCTCGATAAAGGCCTTCAAGTCTTCCGGACGGCCGTAGCCCGCGAAGGGCGCAAACTGGAATACCCCGTCGTAGCCCCAGCCGCGGGCGCCGGGGAAGGCGGCCAGCGGCATCAGCTCCACCGCGGTCACGCCCAGGTCCTTGAGGAACGGCAGGCGACGCGCGGCGCTGGTCAGCGTCCCCTCCGGCGTGAAGGTGCCAAGATGCAGCTCGTAGAGCACGGCCGTCTCCCACGGCCGGCCCATCCAGCGCTGCTCTGCCTCGCTCCAAGCGTATGCGCCCGGGTCGATGACCTCGCTCGCGCCATGGACGCCGTCGGGCTGAGAGCGTGAGGCCGGGTCCGGTACGGCTTGCTCGCCCTCCACTCGCGGGCCGGTGATGCGGAAGCGATAACGGCTGCCGGGACCTGCCAGGTCCGTCACCCGCTCAAGCCAGCCGTCGCCCACCGCGGCCATATCCAGCAAGTGCTCGGGCGCGGCGCGGCCGTCGAGCTCCAGCGCCACCCGCTCTGCCCCCGGCGCCCAAAGCCGGAAGCGCACGGCCCCGTCGGCGGTGAGCTGGGCGCCGAAGGGCATGGCGTGGCGAATGACGGTCATCGTGGCTCCTGCGCGGATGCTGACGGTTCCGAGGGTGCTCCTTCCAACCGATTAAGCAGAAGGCGTACCAAGTCGATTGCTTGACTGCCCCGAATATTGACAGATGCGTCAAGCGCTCGATGCCATTGCTTGTCCCTGACACCTTCGCGGCCAAGGGCCAAGGGCCAAGGGCAAAGGGCGAAGGGGCCAAGGGCTGAGGCGCAGTTGCGTCGTCGGCGGGAGACTACGACCCTCAGCCCTCGCTCCTGGCCAATGAGGCACCGCCTCGCCAGCCCTTTCGCCCGCGTGTTTTCGTCGACGCCAGCTGCACCGGGAGCAGTGGGTCATTTGCACCCGCGCTGGGCCGAATGCCCCGGCAGCTGCCAAGCGCAGCCGCGAGCCCATCCCATCGCCGTCAGCGCAATGCAGTCGGTTTTCTGGGTGCGTCCCGCCTTGGTCTGCGATGCTGCCAGCGTCCGCGCCGCGCGGAACATTCGGGTGCCGTTCGTGCTGACCTTGTCACTTTCCATGCGGCTCAACTGGTGGCCCCAGGCACAACCGAGTGCCCGCATCGACTCCGGGGTCGGGCGCGGTTCGGCGCTTGGCTCTCTGCTTGCATTGCCTCAAACGTTAGCTGGAGTGACGCCCGGCCGTTCGCTTGCCCGGCGCCTCGTCTGCACCGCTTGTCCCACCAATCGCCCCAGCGTCACCGTTGGAGGGCTAATTTTTAAGGGCTGGCGGTGCTATGGGAGTCCGGCCCTCGGCCCTGGCCAATGGGCAACCGGTGTCGCGCCGGTGACCCGGTGCGCTCGTCGGTCTGAAGCACCGCCCCGCTCGGGTGTCGGCATCCAACGATAACCAGGGGCGGGCGCCCCAGATCAGACCTCGGAAGTAACAGGACCCGGCGGATGACCACCATCACCGAGACGCAACCCGCACCCGACCCACTCTGGTATCAGGACGCGGTCATCTACCAGACACACGTCAAGGCCTTCTTCGATACCAACGGCGACGGCAGCGGCGACTTCCGCGGACTCACGCTGAAGCTCGACTACATCCGCGACCTGGGCGTGGACTGCATCTGGCTGTTGCCCTTCTACCCGTCGCCTATGCGCGACGATGGCTATGACATCGCCGACTATCGCAATGTCCACCCGGCCTACGGCAGCCGGCGGGATTTTCGCCGCTTCGTGAGCGCCGCCCACCGCCGCGGCATCCGCGTCATCACTGAGCTCATCGTCAACCACACCTCGGACCAGCATCCCTGGTTCCAGGCCGCGCGGCGGGCACCCAAGGGCTCGGCCAAGCGCAATTACTACGTCTGGAGCGATGACGACAGCCGCTTTGCCGAAACCCGCATCATCTTCACCGACACCGAGTCCTCCAACTGGACCTGGGACCCAGTGGCGGGCCAGTACTACTGGCATCGGTTCTTCTCCCATCAGCCGGACCTGAATCACAACAACCCGCAGGTGGTGCGCGCCGTCATCCGCGTCATGCGTTTCTGGCTGGACATGGGCGTGGACGGGCTGCGGCTCGACGCCATCCCGTATCTATGCGTGCGCGACGGCACCAACAACGAGAACCTGCCCGAGACCCACGCCGTCATCAAACAGATGCGCGCGGTCGTGGACGAGCACTACAAGAACCGGGTGTTCCTGGCGGAAGCCAATCAGTGGCCGGAGGACGTGCGCGACTACTTCGGCGACGGCGACGAGTGCCACATGGCCTATCACTTCCCGCTGATGCCGCGTATGTACATGGCACTGGCGCAGGAGGAGCGTCATCCCATCGTCGAGATCATGGAGCAGACGCCGGAGATTCCGGCCAACTGCCAGTGGGCCATCTTCCTGCGCAACCACGATGAGCTGACACTGGAGATGGTCAGCGACCGCGAGCGGGACTACATGTACCAGACCTATGCCGCGGACCCGCGCATGCGCATCAACGTGGGCATCCGTCGCCGGCTGGCGCCGTTGCTCGGCAACGATCCGGGCAAAATCCGGCTGATGGTCAGTCTGCTGCTCTCCATGCCGGGCTCGCCGATCCTTTACTACGGCGACGAGCTGGGCATGGGCGACAACATTTACCTGGGCGATCGCAACGCCGTGCGCACGCCCATGCAGTGGTCGCCGGACCGCAACGCCGGCTTCTCCCGCGCCGATCCGGAGCAGCTCTATCTGCCACCGGTGATGGACCCGATCTACGGCTACCCATCTGTCAATGTGGAGGCGCAGAGTCGCGCGCCGGCGTCCCTGCTGAACTGGACCCGGCGCATCATCGAAGTGCGCAAGCAGCACCGGGTCTTTGGCCGCGGGAGCATCGACTTCCTGCATCCCGGCAACCGCAAGATCCTCGCTTATGTGCGGCGCTTTCCGGCATCGGAGGGACTGGCGCCGACCTCGGACGCAGCCAGTACTGCTGCACCGACGGCACCGGCCGTGGCCCCTGCCGACCAGCCGGACGAGGTGGTGCTCTGCGTCGCCAACCTCGGCCGCGGCGCCCAGCCCGTGGAGCTGGACCTCGCCGCTTATGCGGGCCGCGTGCCCATCGAGCTCTTGGGCCAGACGCCTTTCCCGCCCATTGGCGAGCTGCCCTATCTGCTGACTCTGCCCGGGCACGGCTTCTACTGGTTCCGGCTCGCCACCGACGTGCCGGCGCCCGCCTGGCACGACGAGCGCGTGGCCGCCCCGCGCCTGCGGACCCTGGTCCTACCCGAAGGCTGGCTGAGCCTGCTGCCGGAGCGCGCGGCGCGCCGCCGCACGGCGCTGCGGGCGGTCGCGCTGTTGCAAAACCATGTGCTGCCCCGCTATCTGGCGGCGCGCTGGGCCTCTACTGCGCAGGCGGTACCGCCGGTGACCATAGAAGCCGCCGCCCTCTGGCGGGATTGGCTCCTCACCTTGACTCGTCTGGATCGCGGTGATGCCGGCACGGAGTGGTTGTTCCTCCCGCTGGCCATTGTCTGGCAGCAGGACGGCACGGCCCTCAGCACGGTGCCGGCAGCGGCCACGACCCTGGCGCAGGTGCGCCGGCAGGCGACACCCGGGTTCCTGTTCGAAGCTCTGGCGGACGCCGGCTTTGTGCGCACCCTGGCCTGCGCCATCGGCACCGGCGAGGAGATCCCCTTCGGCGGCGGCCACCTGGCGCTCAGGCCCACGGATGCCTGCCTGGAGCTGTTGGCGGGCTGCGCAGAGGCCGACGTGCACCCGTTGACCGAGGACCCGGACAACGCCACCGTGCTCGGCGACCGGCTCATCCTCAAGACGCTCCACTGCCGCGCGCCGGCGGCTGGGGCAGAGAAGCCGTCCGAGGCGGCTGCCGGCGCGCCGTCCGGCCCCGCACAATCCCGTGTGGGCCAGGTGCCAGACCCCATGGTCGAGATCGCCCGCCACCTGACGGAGTCGGCCCGCTTCCCGGGCACACCGGCGCTGGCGGGCCACATCGACGGGCACTTCGACGATGACCGCGGCGGCAACACCCCCTGCACCCTGGCGCTGCTGGAACAATACGTGCCGAACCAGGGCAACCTCGCGGCGCGCGTCCGCGACTTGCTGCAACGTCTATGCGACGAATACTTTGCCGCCGGCAGTGGCGATGCCTGGCGTGAGGACCCGGGCCAAATCGGCTTCGCCGAGCTGGCGGACCGCCTGGGCGCCCGCATTGGCGAGCTGCACGCGGCGCTTGCTCATGGGAGGGACGACGAAGACACCGCCAACGGCGCCTTCCGCCCAGAGCCCATGGCCGAAGCGGATCACGAGCGCCTGCGCGAAGCGCTGCAAGCCACGGCCGTCCGCGCGGTGGACGCACTGCGCGACCGGCGCGACGCGCTCCCTGCCGCCGCCGCTGAAGCTGCCGACCGTCTGCTGGCCGCCGAAACAGAGCTGCACGCCGGCATCGACAGGCTGAGCCGCCACGGCTTCGGCCCCCTCCGCTGCCGCATCCACGGCGACCTTCGCCTCGCCCGGGTGCTGGTGGCTCAGAGCGAGCCTGTCCTCATCGATGCCGGCGGACCCGCTCACCGGCCACCCGCCGAGCGCCGCGCCAAACGGCCGCCGCTCAGCGACCTCGGCACCCTGATCTGCGATCTGCACACCGCCGTCGCCCAGCTGCAGCAGCGGCAGCGGGCGGAGCACCCGGACATCTACCCGCGCCTCGTCGAGCCGCTGGCGACCTGGCGGCGGCAGACCGTCGACCGGCTGCTCGCGGCCCACGCCGCCGCAGCCGAGGGCTCACTTCTGCTCGCAGCAGACCCGGCGCAGCGCGCGGAAGCGGCATGGGCGCTCGCGTTGGGCTGCGCGCTGGACTGTCTGGAGGCGGCGGTTGCGGCGAGCCCGCAGGCACCACCGGCGCAACTGGCCGCGGCCATCGCCGCAGTGCTGAGCCTGCACCAGGATGCTGCTGCGGCGTCAGGTGGCTGATTGGATCGATGCCGATTCATCGGCCCTGGTTTTCCCGTCTTCGGACGGAGCCAGAGAACGCGGTGTTCCGGCTCCTCTATGGAGACGCTGAAAAATGGGCTTCCTGCCCATTTTCAGCACGCGAAGCGAAAACGC
>NZ_JAIFKJ010000279.1 GCF_019695415.1 Thiohalocapsa sp. | reverse complement strand
GACTTACGTCGCCGAAAATGGCGGGGCGTCCTGCCCCGGACGGGAAGCGCCAATACATCAGCGCTTCCCGAAGTACGGCAAGAAGGTATTGAGTCTCGCCCTGTTGCGTAAAGCCGGCGCGGTCTCGCTCGCCCCCCGGGTATACTTCACGTCGCCGACACAAACTGCCGTTTGAATCCCTCGCCGGCAGCGGCTGCTTCACAACGGTGGCAGCCACCCCAACCCAAGGTCCGACGCATCTATGTTCCTGCGCCTGCTCACCGTTCTGCTGATCCTCGCCGCGCTCGTCGGCGCATTGGCCTACATGAAATACGAGCAGGTGACGGCGCAGATCGCCGAGTTCTCGGCCCCCATGCCGGCGTCCGCCGTGTCCGAGGTCCGCGTTGAACGCCAACGGTGGCAGCCGCAGTTGGACGCCGTCGGCAGCGTGCGGGCAGTACAAGGGGTCATGGTCAATAACGAGGTGCCGGGCCAAGTTCGGGCTATCCGTTTCGAGTCCGGGGACCGGGTGCGCGCTGGCCAGCCGCTGGTGCAATTGGACACGACGGTGGACGAAGCGGATCTTGCCGGTCTCGAGGCCTCGCTGGAGCTGGCGCAGCTTCAAATCGAGCGCAATACCAAACTGCTACAAGACCGGGCCGTCTCCCAAGGTGACGTCGACCAAATCCAGGCGGAGCTATCTCGCGCCCGCGCCGCGGTGGCCGCCAAGAAGGCCCTCATCGCAAAGAAGACCATCCGTGCGCCCTTCGACGGCGTGCTCGGCATCCGCCAGATCGACATCGGTCAGTACCTGCCGGAGGGCTCGACCATCGTCGCGCTGGAGGCACTGGACACCGTCTTCGTAGACTACAAGCTTCCGGAGCGCCACCTCGCCAAGCTCACCGAGGACCAGCCGGTGGCAGTGCGGGTGGCGGCCTATCCCGGCGACGTCTTCAGCGGCCGTATTCAGGCAATCAGCCCCGCGGTCGATCAGGGCACCCGCAACGTACAAGTGCGCGCGCAGCTACCGAACCCTGACGGGCGCCTTCGGCCCGGAATGTTTGCCAAGGTCGCCACCCTACTGCCGGTACGCGAACAGGTACTCGTGCTGCCGCGCCGGGCTGTCTCCTTCAATACCTACGGCGACTCGGTGTTCCTGATCGAGGAGCAGCCGGTGCCCAACGACGGGCAACCGGAGGCAGCGGACCACACTCAAGCAGCCGCCGACCAGCCGCAGGTCCCCAAGCTTGTGGTCACCCGCAAGCAGATCGCCACCGGCGCCGTACGGGGCGACTTGGTGGAAGTCACCGACGGGCTCGCGGCCGGCGACCGGGTGGTGCTTGCAGGCCATCAGAAACTCCGCAACGGCGCCGAGGTGCAGATCGTACAGGATGCCGGCATGGCCCCTGGTGAGCTGGAGCAGGCTGCGGCCGAGCCGGCGCAGCCTTCAGGCGAGGCCAGTGACGGCTCATGAGCTTCACCGACATCTTCGTCCGCCGGCCGGTACTGGCGAGCGTCGTGAGCCTCTTGATCTTCATTCTCGGGCTCCGATCCTTCCTGGGTCTGGAGGTGCGGCAGTATCCGGAGACGCGTAACACGGTGGTGACAATCTCCACCGCCTATCCGGGCGCGGGCAGCGATCTGGTTCAGGGCTTCATCACGACGCCTCTGCAGCAGGCCGTCGCCGAGGCGGATGGCATCGATTACCTCACGTCCACCAGCACCCAAGGCCTATCCACCATCGAGGCGACAATGCGCCTCAACTACGATCCCAATGCGGCCATTGCGGAGATCCAGGCAAAGGTTGCGAGCAAGCTCAACGTGCTGCCGGAGGCGGCGCAAAACCCGGTGATCACCTCCACCACCGGGGATGCAACGGCGCTCATGTACCTGGCCTTCTACAGCGAGGAGCTGGGTCTGGCGCAGATCACCGACTACCTGCTGCGGGTGGTGCAGCCGCAGCTGCAGGCGCTGGAAGGCGTTGCCAAGGCGGAGATCTTCGGCAACCAGACCTACGCCATGCGCGTCTGGCTGGACCCGGACCGGATGGCGGCCCTTGGTGTCACCGGTGAGGATATCGCCCAGGTGTTGGCGGCCAACAACTACCTCGCCGGCATCGGCAACCTGCGCGGCGATATGGTGCAGGTGGATCTGGCCACCAATACCGATGTCAGCGCTGTGGCGGACTTCCGCGACCTGGTGGTTCGGTCTGACGATAGCGCTCTGGTGCGTCTGCGCGACATCGCCGAAGTCGAGCTCGGCTCCCAGGACTACGACTCGGCTACGCTGTATAAGGGCATCCCGGCCATCTTCATCGGCATCGAGCCGACACCCGGCGCTAATCCGCTCACCGTCGCCGCGCGCGTGCACGAGCTGATGCCGGATCTCAAGACCCAGTTCCCGGAGGGACTGCAGGCGCACATCCCCTACGACGCCAGCGAGTTCATCGAGGAGTCCATTGCGGAGGTCTTCAAGACCCTCGCCGAGGCGGTGCTCATCGTGCTGTTCGTGATCTTCCTGTCGCTGGGCTCGGTGCGCGCGGCCATTGTGCCCTCGGTGACGGTGCCGCTCGCCATCGTCGGCGCGGCCTTCCTGATGCTGCTGATGGGCTTCAGCATCAATCTGCTGACCCTGCTGGCGTTGGTGCTGGCCATCGGCCTCGTCGTCGACGACGCCATTGTGGTGGTGGAGAACGTCCATCGGCACATCGAGATGGGCAAGCCACGGATGCAGGCGGCCATGGACGCCGCCCGGGAGCTGGCGCTGCCCATCGTCGCCATGACCACCACCCTGGTGGCGGTCTATGCACCCATCGGCTTCATGGGCGGGCTGGTGGGATCGCTGTTCGTGGAGTTCGCCTTCACGCTGGCCGCTGCGGTGCTGATTTCGGGCATCGTGGCACTGACGCTCTCGCCGATGATCTCGGCGCGGGTGCTGCGCCCGGCTGGCAATCAGGCGCATTTCGAGCGCAACGTCGAGCACTTCTTCGACGGCCTCGCCAAGCTCTATGCACGCATGCTGCGCTGGTGGATCAAGTATCCGAGCAGCACGGTGCTGGTGGCGCTGGTGGTCATCGCGAGCATCTGGGCCATGTACAGCTTCTCGCAGAAGGAGCTGGCGCCGACTGAGGACCAGAGCATCCTGTTCTTCATGGCCACGGCGCCGCAGACTGCCACCGTGGACTACAACAAGCGCTACGTGGAGCAGCTCCA
>NZ_JAIFKJ010000270.1 GCF_019695415.1 Thiohalocapsa sp. | reverse complement strand
CGCGCCTCCGTCAATGTCCAGGCGGCGCCGCCGGCGAGCCAAAGCAGGCGCCGCTCGCGTCTGCCGGCGAGCGTTGTAAGCAGCTCCCGGGCTGCCGCGACGACGTCCTGGGTCAAACCCCGCCGGACCCTGCCGGGTCGCACAGCACAGTCGAGCCGCAACTGCGCTCCTCGCGGACTGACTTCCTGCCCGGACAGCTTGGGTGATGTCTGCGTGTCACGCGGCCAATCGCAGCGGCAGCTGATAGAAGCGCTTGCCGGTGGCCGCCGCCAGCGCATTGGCCACCGCCGGCGCGATGACCGGCGTCGCCGGCTCGCCGACGCCGGTTGGCGGCTCCGTGGACGGCACAATGTGGACCTCGACCTCCGGCATCTTGTCCATGCGCAGCACCTGGTAGTCGTGGAAGTTGGACTGCTCGACGGCTCCTTCCTTCAGCGTGATCTCGCTCAGCAGCGCCGCCGACAGGCCGAAGCCCATGCCCCCCTCCATCTGGGCCACCACCACGTCTGGGTTGACGACGGTGCCGCAGTCTACGGCGATGACCACCCGATCGACGCTGAAGCCGCCGTTGCCGTCGAGCGTCACCTCGGCCACCTGCGCAACATAGCTGCCGAACGACTTGTGCACAGCAATGCCGCGGCCGCGACCCTCAGGCAGCGGCGGGTCGTACCAGCCGCCTTGCTGTGCCGCGAGCTTGAGCACGTCGCGCTCGCGGGGATGCTCGCCCATCAGCGCGACGCGAAAGTCGACCGGATCCTGGCCCGCAGCGGCAGCGAGCTCGTCCATCATGCACTCCACCGCGAAAGCGGTGTGCGTGGAGCCCACGGCGCGCCACCACTGCACGGTGACCGGCAGCTGCGGGGAGTGCAGGTCGACGTACCGGTTGGGGACGGCGTAGGGAATCTCCTTGGCCCCTTCCACTGAGGTTTGGTCGATCCCCTCCACCACCAATGCCGGCTCGAAGGCGGTGCCGGTGATGATGGACTGGCCGACGATGCGGTGTTGCCAGGCGACGAGTCTACCGCTGGCGTCCAGCCCGGCCTTGACCTTGTGCAGATAAAGCGGGCGATAGTAGCCGGCGCGGGTATCATCCTCGCGGGTCCAGATCAGCTTCACCGGCTTATCGCCGCCTGCGGCCTTGAAGATCTGCGCCGCCTCAACCAGGTAGTCGGATTGCGGGTTGGCGCGGCGCCCGAAGGAGCCGCCGGCGTAGAGCATCTCGATGCGGACCTGCTCCGGTTTCAGCCCAAGCACCCCGGCGATGGCCTGCTGATCGATGGTCTGGAACTGTTCCCCGTTGATGACCCGCACACCGGCTGTCTCACCCGGGGCGCCGGCGTCCGGCGTGATCACGCAGTCCATGGTCTCCATGGCCGCGTGAGCGAGGTAGGGTACGCTGTATTCGGCCTCGAGGACGGTGGTGGCATCCGCAAAGGCCTGATCGGTGTCGCCGACGCTGGTTACCGGCTTGCCCGGTGTCTGCGCGAGCGTGCGATAGTTGCTGAGGATCTCGTCCGAGCCTTGGCGGAATGCCCCGCTGGTGTCCCAGTCCACCTTGAGCGCGTCGCGGCCCTGTTTGGCAGACCAGAAGTCGTACCCGAGCACGGCGACGCCCGTTGGCACCTGTACGATCATGGCCACGCCCGGGATGGCCTTGGCCGCGCTGTCATCGTAGCTGCGCAGCGTCGCACCGAACAGTGGCGAGCGAGCGATGCAGGCCGTGAGCATGTTCGGCAGCCGGACGTCCTGGGTGAATTGCGCGACGCCGGTGCATTTGGCCTCGCTGTCCTTGCGCGGCAGGAAGGCTTTGCCGATCAGCTTGAACTTGGCCGGGTCCTTGAGCTCGGGTGCGTCTGGCACCGGCTGTGCCGCCGCAGCCTCGGCCAGTTCTCCGAAGCTCGCGCTCTTGCCGCTCTTTGGATGGCGGACCATCCCGTCGACGACTGTGATCTCCGCTGCCGGTACCTGCCACTGCGCCGCGGCGGCGCCGACCAGCATAGACCGCGCTGCGGCGCCCGCCTTGCGCATCTGCTCGTAGGCGTTGGCGATGGCCGTGCTGCCGCCGGTGCCCTGCACCTCGCCCCAGAAGAGATTGTTGTAGCGCCCGGCATCTACCGGCGCCCCCACCGGTTGCACCTGGTCCCAGCGCGCATCCAGCTCTTCAGCGACCAGCGTGGACAGGCCAGTGTAGGTGCCCTGGCCCATCTCCAGGTGCTTGCAGACGACGGTGACGGTGTCGTCGGTGCCGATGCGGATGAACGCATTCGGCGCGAAGTCTCCGGCGGCAGCACTGCCGCCGCCGGCCATGCCGGGGCCCGCGACGCGCTCCGGACTCGCCATCTGCCCACGGGCGGGCAGCCAAACACCGATCGTTAGGCCGGCGGCGGCGCCCGCGGACAGCTGCAGAAAGCCGCGGCGGCTAACATTGACAATCTTGCGCTGAATCATGGTCGTCTCCTCCGGGCTTAGGCCAACGCGGCGGCGGCCTTATGGATGGCCTTGCGAATGCGGGCATAGGTGGCGCAACGGCAGATGTTGCCCGCCATGTTGCTGTCGATGGCCGCATCGTCCGGGCGCGGGTTGGACGTGAGCAGGGCCGCCGCCTGCATGATCTGGCCGGACTGGCAGAAGCCGCACTGCACCACATCGAGGTCCTGCCAGGCCTGCTGCACGGCCTTGCCCACCGCAGCCTGCGGGCCCTCGGCGAGTCCCTCGATGGTGGTGATCTGCTGGCCGGCGGCGGCGCTGACAGGCAGCGAGCAGGAGCGCACCGCGGTGTCGTTCAGGTGCACGGTGCAGGCGCCGCATTGGCCGATGCCGCAGCCGTACTTGGTCCCAGTGAGCCCGACGTGCTCGCGTAACGCCCAGAGCAGCGGCATCTGCGGGTCGATGTCCAGTTGGTGTGTCTCGCCGTTGACGCGAAGCTCGATCATCGGGGGGCCTCCGAACGGATGTTGGTCAGGGTTGAGTGGCTTGGGCGGCACAGGTGAATGCTCCTCGCAGCGGGTCTGCAGTGAGGGGGAAGGTGCGCGCGCATCCGCTCCTGCAGGAGTCGACAATGTCGGCGCGACCTCCTGAATGCCAAGATCCGCGCGGCACTTCAGCGTGGCCTTCGGTGTTCCCTACGCCCTCACCGATGATGTGCACATCGGCAGCGCTGTAGCACTGGTGGGTACTGCCGTAAATACGGGGGAAATCACAACCAC
>NZ_JAIFKJ010000411.1 GCF_019695415.1 Thiohalocapsa sp. | reverse complement strand
TAAGCGAAGGCGTTGCTTCGGTACCCGTCACGGTGACGAGCACGCTGCCAGGCGTGGAAGAAATCTACCTGTTAGCCGACATGAACCCTATGCCCATCGCTGCACAGTTTCGCATGGGTGCAGGCACCGCCGCGCGCCTGTCCGTGCGCATCAAGCTCGCCGGCAGCGGGCGCGTCTATGGCGCCGTGCGCACCGCCGATGGGCTCCACTGGGCCGCGGCAGACGCCAAGGTCAGCACAGGCGGCTGCAGCTGACGCGCGCGGCCGAGAAGAACCGCGCCCGATGGCCGAGTCTTATGACATCCGCATCCGCAGCAAGCGCCGCAACGGCGGCGTGGACGTCATTGTGCTGATGCTGCATCCCATGGAGACCGGGCTGCGCCAGAACGCCGCGGGAGAGCAGATGCCGGCCCACTACATCACGGACGCAACGATCACGGTGGATGACCGCGTCGTGCTGGAGGCGCGGCTCGGCATCGCAGTCGCCAAGGACCCCTTGCTGCAGTTCCGACTGGAAGAAGCACCGCCGGGCGGCGTACTCCGCGTCCGTTGGCGCGACAACCACGGGACGCAGCGAGCAGCGGAAGCAACCCTGGCCTGAGGCCTCCGCCCCCAAGGGCAGTGGCCAACCGCCGGGTGAAAACGCATGCGATGACCGACGCAGCTGCGCGCGGTAACGCTGCAACCAACCAACAAAGCAACGAGCCAAAGCGAGGAGCTTCAGCCATGAACCCGATCGATCGCCGCAAATTCCTGTTCCAAATCGCCGCCGGCGCCTCGGCGCTGACCTTGGCCCGCTTCGTCAGTGCCGAAGAGGCCAAGCCGGACCTGGACCCCAACGATGCCTACGCCAAGGCAATGGGCTTCGTCACCGACACCGCCAACGCGGACTCGGAGAAGTTTCCCAAGCACAGTACGGATCAGTCCTGCGCCAAGTGTCAGCTCTTCCAGGGCCCGGATGGCGCCGAGAAGGGCCCCTGTTCCTTCTTCGGGGGGCGGCAGGTGCCGGCCAACGGCTGGTGCCGGAACTTCAAGCCGAAGAACGCCGCCTAGTCGGCCGCACAGGCCGCCCGACCCGGGCGGCCATTGCCGCGGCGACGGGAGAGGTTGAAGGTCCAACCTCCCACGCCCCGGCGCTCGAGCGTGCGACGCGGCCATCGAGCACCGCTCGCCATACGGCGTGAGAAGAACAGCCGATTGGCACCGTGCGCTACAACATTCTGGTGTCTTTTTCAATTGACAACAGTCAACGTCAAGCTAGGCTGATTTGTGTGGTCGATGCTTTTGACCACCCCAGCAAGAAACGACGAGGCATTTTTGCTACTGCGCAGGCCATCGCGGTTCTTGCATGCCTGAATTCTCAGCGGCCGAGGCCGCTGACCATGGCGAGGCTTCTGCCCCGCACGAAGCACGTCGATCGAGCGGCGTTGCCATAAATGGGCGTAGGCGGGCGCCCGGTTGCCACAACCCAATACACCCGCCGAACGCGCGCTGACGCTGAAGCAGCGCGACCGACCATCGGAGGTTTTCCCAATGCGGCGTCCTGCAGGCCCGACTGCCCGTCCAGCATTCCTCACTGCGCCATCCCGACAAACCGCCGGCGGCGCGGCACACCATCACCGCAGGCTGAGGAACCCCCTCATCGCCCAACGACTCCTCACCGCCGGCCTCGCCTGTTCCATGGTGCTGCTCACCAGCTGCAAGCAGCCCACCGACAGCGTCCAATGGGGCTACCGCGGCAACTCCATGATCCAGGTCTACAACCCGGCGAACGTGGACGCGCTCACAGAGATCAACGCCATCCCGGAGCCGGAGCCGAGCGATCCCTACGACCCGACCTTCCCCATGGCGACCGAAGTACACCAGAACGTGCAGGTGCTCACGGACCTGAACGCGCTGGAATTCGCGCGCCTGATGAATGCCATGACCACCTGGGTCGCGCCGAATGCCGGCTGCGCCTACTGCCACAACGCCGAAAACCTCGCCGACGATGGCAAGTACACCAAGCTGGTTACACGGCAGATGCTCAAGATGACCCGCGACATCAACGCCAACTGGCAAAGCCACGTCAAACAGACGGGTGTCACCTGTTGGACCTGCCATCGCGGGGAGCCGGTGCCGTCGGACATCTGGTTCGAAAAGCCGACCCCGCCGCGACCCTCCGCCGGCACCACCGGCTGGAAGGGCGGCCAGAATCTCGCCGGCGTGTCCAACAATGGCTATTCGTCGCTGCCCTTCGATCCGCTGACGCCTTTCCTGCTCGAAGACACCGACATCCGCGTGCAGGGTACGGAGCTCCTGCCCTATGGCAACCGCCAATCCATCAAGCAGGCGGAATGGACCTACGCCCTGATGATGTACATGTCCCAGTCCCTGGGCGTGAACTGCACCTACTGCCACCAGACCCGCGCCATGGGGCTGTGGGAGGAGAGCACCCCGCAGCGCGTCACCGCCTGGCATGGCATCCGCATGGTGCGCGACATGAATAACGAGCACCTACAGCCGCTTCAGCCGCTGTATCCGGAGCATCGCCTGGGCCCGAATGGCGACGCGCCGAAGGCGGCCTGCGCCACCTGCCACAAGGGCACCTACAAGCCGCTCTACGGGGAGACGATGCTGGGCGACTACCCGTCTCTGAGCGGCGTCCTCCCCGGTCGCCTGTCGCCGGACCCGACCAAGGGCGGCACGATCAACGTCGCCTGGGCGCCTGAAGGCACCGGCCCGGCCTCGCTTGAAGAGCGCCAGCAGTTCGTCGAAATGCTGGCGGCGGCGCCAACCGAAGCCGACGCCGACGCTGCCGACACCGCAGCGGCGGAGACGGCGCCCGCCGCCGAGCCGGAGGCCGCACCGGAGGCCGAAGCTGTCGCCGCGGCCGACGCAGCAGATGCTGAGGCGGAAGCCGCGGCAGCCAGCACAGCGGCGGAAGACAGCGGCGAAGCGGATACCGCGCCGACAGCTGCATCCTCGGCAGCACCCATGCTGGCGATTCTCGGCGGCACCGACATCTTCGCCGCCACGTTCGCCAACCCCGCCCAGCCGAGCGCCGAGGTCGCGCCTGACACGGCACCGCTGCCGAAGTGGCAGGGGCTGTGGCGTTGGTGGGAGCCGCCGGAGGGCATGTCCGCCGAAGCAGCCGCTCAGCGCGCTTCAGCGGCCCAGGTCGACGCCACCCTGGGCGTTGACCGGGCCTTCGGGTCGGTATTCGGC
>NZ_JAIFKJ010000181.1 GCF_019695415.1 Thiohalocapsa sp. | reverse complement strand
GATTGTGGGTCCAGCCCACGTCCTGGGCGCGCATGATCTCGTAGGTCTCGCGGTGTTTGAGCACACCGTCCTGGTGGATGCCGGACTCGTGTGCAAAGGCGTTGGCGCCGACGATGGCCTTGTTGGGCTGCACCGGGAAGCCCGTGATACCCGACACAAGCCGGGAGCAGTTCATGATCTGCGTCGTGTCGAGCCGAGTATCGCAGCCGAACAGATCCTGGCGGGTGCGCACCGCCATGACGATCTCCTCCAGCGCCGCGTTGCCGGCACGCTCGCCCAGGCCGTTGATGGTGCACTCCACCTGCCGGGCGCCAGCCTGCACCGCGGCCAGCGAGTTGGCCACCGCCAGGCCCAGGTCGTTGTGGCAGTGCACAGAGAACACGGCCTTGTCGGAATTCGGGATGCGCTCGCGCAACTGGCTGATGAGGCTGCCGAACTGGTGCGGCATGGCGTAGCCGACGGTGTCCGGAATGTTCAGGGTGCGAGCGCCGGCGTCGATGACCGCTTCCAGCACCCGGCACAGGAAGTCGATGTCCGAGCGCCCGGCGTCCTCGGGCGAGAACTCGACGTCATCGCAATACTGCCGGGCTCGCTGCACGGCCCGCACCGCCTGCTCCACCACCTGGTCCGGAGTCATGCGGAGCTTCTTCTCCATATGGATGGGGCTGGTGGCAATGAAGGTGTGAATGCGGCCCGTGTTAGCACCTCTGAGCGCCTCACCGGCACGGTCGATATCCTTATCGAGTGCCCGCGCCAGGCCGCAGACGGTGCTGTCCTGGATGGCGTCGGCGACGGCCTTGACCGCCTCGAAATCGCCCTGGCTCGCGACGGGGAAGCCGGCCTCGATGACATCCACCCCAAGCTTCTCCAGCGCCTTGGCGATGCGCAGCTTCTCATCCCTGGTCATGGACGCGCCCGGGCTCTGCTCGCCGTCGCGCAGCGTGGTGTCGAAGATGATGAGCTGGTCGGCAGTGGTCATGTCAATCTCGGTAGCAGGTCTGGGCGCGCGGGATGCAATGAGCGGCAATTTGTAACACGATCCCGGGCGATCTGCTGCGGTCGCCCAAAGAACGTGCATGCATCAACAAAATGCTGGACCGCGACGCCGAGGCCAGGGATTGAGCACGGCCACCCACGCTGCCTCGAAGTCGGCTGTGTCTCTGGTGGCTACGGTGAGTCGATGCCCGAGCGCCGTCGATGCCGCCGGAGGCGACGGTCGTCAAGCCCCGCTCATGAACATCTGCATCATGAGCTTGTTGAGGCGGCCGACGAAGGCGGCGGGGTCGTCCAGTTGGCCGCCCTCGGCGAGCTGGGCCTGATCGAACAGGATCATCCCCAGGTCATTGAACTTGTTCAGGTCCGACTCGGCCTCCAGACGCTTCACCAGCGGGTGGTCCAGGTTCACCTCCAGGGTCGGCTTCATGTCCGGCGCCTCCTGACCCACGGCTTTGAGTACCCGGGCGAGGTTGGCGCTCATGTCGTGCTCGCCGACGACGATGCAGGCGGGGGAGTCCACCAGGCGGGTGGAGGCACGGACCTCGCTGACCTGCTCGCCGAGGGAATCCTTGAGGCGCTTCAGCAGGTCGCCGTGCTCCTTCTCGGCCTGCTCGGTCTTCTCCTTGTCTTCTTGGTCGGCGAGGTCGCCCAGGTCCAGCTTGCCCTTGGTGACAGATTGCAGGTGTTTGCCCTTGTACTCGTGCAGATGGCTCACCAGCCATTCGTCCACGCGGTCAGAGAGCAGCAGCACCTCCACGCCCTTCTTCTTGAACACCTCCAGGTGCGGGCTGTGGCGGGCCGCGGCTGGGCTGTCGGCGGTGATGTAGTAGATGTCCTTCTGCCCTTCCTTCATGCGCTCGATGTAGCCATCCAGCGAAACGTTCTGGGTGTTGTCGTCATTGTGAGTGCTGGCGAAGCGCAGTAATCCACCGATGCGCTCGCGGTTCTGGAAGTCCTCCGCCGGGCCTTCCTTCAGCACGCGGCCGAACTCGCCCCAGAATTCCTGGTACTTCTCGGGCTCATCCTTGGCCAGCGACTCCAGCAGGCCCAGCACGCGCTTGACGTTGGCGCCACGGATGGTGTCGATCTTGCGGTTGTGCTGCAGGATCTCGCGGGAGACGTTGAGCGGCAGGTCGTCGGAGTCCACGACGCCCTTCACGAAGCGCAGCCAATGCGGCATCAGCTTGTCCGCCTCGTCCATGATGAAGACGCGCTTCACATAGAGCTTGACGCCGTGTTTTTGCTCGCGGTCCCAGAGGTCCCAGGGGGCGCGCTTGGGCAGGTACAGGAGCGCGGTGTACTCGTTGGTGCCCTCGACCCGGTTGTGCGCCCAGGCGAGCGGCTCCTCGAAGTCGTGGGAGATGTGCTTGTAGAAGGCTTTGTAGTCGTCATCCGAGATGTCGGCCTTGTTGCGCATCCAGAGCGCCGTGCCCTTGTTGACCTGCTCGAACTCCGGTGCCTTGGCCGCCTTGTCCTTGTCCTCGCCTTCTTCGTCGCTGCCGAAGTCCTCCTTCTCCATCTCTACCGGCATGGCGATGTGGTCCGAGAACTTGCCGATGATGGTGCGCAACCGCCAGGGCTCCAGGAACTCCTTCTCGTCGTCCTTGAGATGCAGGATGACGTCAGTGCCGCGGGCGGGCTTCTCCAAGGTCTCCAGCGTGTAGCTGCCGCGCCCGTCGGACTCCCAGCGCACGCCGTGCTCGGGCGTCAGGCCCGCGCGGCGTGAAACGACGGTGACCTTGTCCGCGACGATGAAGGCGGAGTAGAAGCCGACACCGAACTGGCCGATGAGCTCCTCCCCGGCGGCCTCACCCCCAGTCGCATCCCCGTGGCCGGCATCGCCCTCGGCCGCAGCGCCCTGGGACGCAGCGCCCTGGGTCGCTCTTATGGCCGCGTCGAACTGCCGGGTGCCGGAGCTGGCAATGTGGCCGATGGTGTCGATCATCTCCTGGCGGCTTATGCCGATGCCGTTGTCGGAGACGGTGATGGTGCCGGCGTCCTTGTCCACCAGCACCCGTACACGGAGATGCGGATCATCCTCCAGCAGCTGCTCGTCGGTGAGGGACTCGAAGCGCAGCTTCTCGGCAGCGTCCGAGGCGTTGGAGATCAGCTCTCGCAGGAAGATCTCCTTGTTGGAGTAGAGCGACCGGATGACCAGGTCCAGGACCTGGCTCACCTCGGCCTTGAATTCGAGGGTTTCCTTGTGGGCTTCGACGGTCATGGGTCTTGAGCGTAATGTCTGGGGATTCAGTGTTTCGGTGACGCGCCGGGACCGAGCCCGCGGCGGGCTCTGGAATACCTTAGAATCGCTGGCAGCTGCGGCGCGCCGCGCGCCGCTGTCCATGTAGGCATACCTGCGCGAATTCAAGGGGAATCGGGATGGCAAGCACCCAGGTCAGCACCACGCCGTTCGAGGGGCAGAAGCCGGGCACGTCCGGACTGCGCAAGAAGGTCAAGACCTTCCAGCAGCCGCACTACCTGGAAAACTTCGTCCAGGCCATCTTCGACACCCAGCGCGGGCTCACCGGCGGCACCCTGGTGCTCGGCGGTGACGGGCGCTTCTACAACCGTGAGGCTGTGCAGATCATCCTGCGCATGGCCGCCGCCAACGGGGTGGCCAAGGTGCTGGTGGGCCAGGGCGGCATCCTGTCCACGCCGGCGGCGTCCTGCGTCATCCGCAAGTACAAGGCACAGGGCGGCATCATCCTGTCCGCAAGCCACAACCCCGGCGGACCAGAGGAGGACTTCGGCATCAAGTTCAACATTGACGCCGGCGGCCCGGCGCCGGAGTCGGTCACCAACGCCATCTACGCGCGCACCGGCAGCATCGATCGGTACCTCATCAGCGATGCAGCCCCGGTGGACCTCGACACGGTGGGTGAGCAGTCGCTCGACGGCATGCGGGTGCAGGTAATCGACCCGGTTGCCGACTACGCCGCGCTGATGGAAAGCCTGTTCGATTTCAACGCCATCCACCAGCTCTTCAATTCCGGCGGCTTCCGGATGTGCTTCGACGCCATGCACGCGGTCACCGGCCCCTATGCGTTGGAGATCCTGGAGAATCGCCTGGGCGCAGAGCCCGGCACGGTCATGAACGGCAAGCCGCTCCCGGACTTCGGCGGCGGGCACCCTGACCCGAACCTCGTGCATGCGCACGACCTCGTTGCCCTGACCGAGGGCGCCACCGGACTCGACTTCGGCGCCGCGTCCGACGGCGACGGCGACCGCAACATGATCCTGGGCAAGGACTTCTTCGTCACGCCCAGCGACAGCCTGGCGGTGCTCGCGGCCAATGCCCATCTCACGCCCGGCTACAAACAGGGCATCGCCGGCGTGGCGCGGTCCATGCCCACCAGCCAGGCGGCGGACCGAGTGGCAGAGGAGTTGGGCGTGGAGTGTTACGAAACACCCACCGGCTGGAAGTTCTTCGGCAACCTGCTGGACGCCGGCCGCATCACCCTGTGCGGGGAGGAGAGCTTCGGCACCGGTTCCAACCATGTGCGCGAGAAGGACGGGCTCTGGGCCGTGCTGTTCTGGCTCAACCTGCTGGCCGTCAAGCGCCAGTCTGTTGCCCAGATCGTGGGCGATCACTGGCGGCGCTTCGGGCGCAACTTCTACACTCGCCACGATTACGAGGCCGTGGATGCCAATGCTGCCTCCGAGCTGATGGACCACTTGCGCATCCTGCTGCCGGACCTGCCCGGCAAGCGCCTCGGCGCACTCACGGTCGCTTACGCCGACGACTTCAGCTATACCGACCCCGTGGATGGCAGCACCGCCACCGGCCAGGGCGTCCGCATCGGCTTCGACGGCGGCTCCCGCATCGTCTTTCGCCTATCCGGCACGGGAACCCAGGGTGCAACGCTCAGGGTCTACATCGAGCGCTACGAGCCTGACCCGGCGCTGCACGATCAACCCGTCCAGGAGGCCCTCGCGCCGCTCATCGTCACTGCCCGCGAGCTCGCTCAGATCGAGACACGCACCGGCCGCTCTGCGCCCGATGTCATCACCTGACGGGCAAAACACAGTAAAGCCCCAGGCTTTGTGTCGTTGTAATTCGCCGCGGTCGGTGTAATAACAGCAGCGTCGGCGCTGGACGGCCTGTCCAGCGTTTGTCCAAACACTTTGCTACAGGTGCCCACTCATGACCAAGACAACCCTGACCCTCGCCACCGCCCTCTTCTTCGGCCTGATGCTGTCCCTGGGCAGCGCCGTCGCTGGTGACGGCAAGTCCTGCGGCGGCAAGAAGAAGGATGGCGACACCGCCATGATCGTCACGCCGGCCAAGCCGCTGGCCTAAGCAGCGATCACCTATAGAACTGATCCTGTATCGGCTCAGTTCTCGTTCGTCCATCGGGCCTCGCGCTCGACCTGGCCTTGCGGGCGCCGCTGACGGCGGCGCCCGACAGCGAACCCCGTCGGCTTTGCCGGCGGGGTTTTTTGCGTCGCCGGTGGCAGCCGCCCAGGGCCGCCCAGGGGACCTCCTAGGGCCGGCACGCCGGCACATCTGCCAACCGCGTGAATTCTGCGCGCCGTCGTCCGTGACGATCGCGGCGCGCAATTTTCTGCATTGATAATTGTCATTGTCGATGAAAAGCGCGGTTTTACATCGGCCACACCAATCAAACTTATCCGAACAATCCATTTTGCTGTGGGCAGACTTGCCCGCACTATCGTCCCGTCGGCGGAACAAGCGCCGCACACCAGAGCGTGCAAATTTCCCAACCCGGAGTCATATACCATGCTGCAAGATCGTACCGGCCAGCCAGTCCCCCAGGTCACCTTCCGCACCCGCCAGGGCGCAGACTGGGTCGACGTCACCACCGATGAGCTGTTCAAGGGCAAGACGGTCATCGTCTTCTCTCTGCCCGGCGCCTTCACGCCCACCTGCTCCTCGACGCACGTACCGCGGTTCAACCAGTTGGCGCCCGCTTTCAAGGCCAATGGCGTGGACGACATCATCTGCATGTCGGTCAACGACGCCTTCGTCATGAACGCCTGGAAAGAGGACGAGAACGCCGACAACCTGACCTTCATCCCCGACGGCAACGGCGAGTTCACGGAGGGCATGGGTCTGCTGGTGGACAAGGATGACCTGGGCTTCGGCAAGCGCTCCTGGCGCTATTCCATGCTGGTGAAGGACGGCGTCATCGACAAGATGTTTATTGAGCCGGAGGAGCCGGGCGACCCCTTCCACGTCTCCGACGCCGACACGATGTTCGCTTACGTCGCCCCGAGCGCCCAGAAGCCGGCCGACGTTACGGTGTTCACCCGCCCCGGCTGCCCGTTCTGCGCCAAGGCCAAGACCATGCTGAACGACGCCGGCATGCAGTTCGAGGAGCTGGTGCTGAACAAGGACTACACCGAGGAGACGCTGCGCGCCGTTGCCGGTGCCACCAGCGTGCCGCAGGTGTTCGTGAACGGCCAGAAGATCGGCGGTTCCGACGACCTCGAGAAGTGGATGGCGAGCCGCTGAGGCAGCGCTGACCACATTGGTCCGGCTGCGGCAAGCGCCGCCGCCGGACCGTAAGCGCCCTCCGGGCTTTCGCCCGAGCGCTTTTTGAGCCGGCCCAAGGATGGGTTGGCGCGACATGCATGGCGCCTGAGCGCCAAGCCATTACCGCAACGCATTGCCGCAGGACCGCCGGCACCGCTTCAATACACGATTGCACCGAATACCACGCGACCGCCGCGGCGGTTGCGACGTAAACACCCCCGGAGACCGGCCATGGAGACCCATTTCGACCTCATCGCCATCGGCGGCGGCAGCGGCGGGCTCGCCGTGGCCGAAAAGGCCGCCGCGCATGGCGCCCGCACTGCTGTCATCGAGCGCCACAAGCTCGGCGGCACCTGCGTCAACGTCGGCTGCGTGCCCAAAAAGGTGATGTGGTATGCCGCCAACGTCGCCGAAGACGTGCGTCACGCCCCTGAGATGGGCATCCGCGCGAGTCTGGAGGGCGTGGACTGGGCCGCCCTGGTAGCCGGCCGCGAGGGCTTCATCAGCGGCATTCTCGACTACTGGAACGGCTATGTCGCCGGTGAGGGGATCACCCATATTCAGGGCGAGGCCCGCTTCGTCGATGCCCGCACCGTCGAGGTCGACGGGAAGCACTACACCGCCGACCATATCGTCGTCGCCACCGGCGGCCGCCCCATCGTGCCGCCGGTGCCGGGCCACGAGCTCGGCATCACCTCCGACGGCTTCTTCGCGCTGCGCGAGCAGCCCAAGCGGGTCTGCGTGGTTGGCGGCGGCTACATCGGCGTGGAGCTGGCGGGCGTCCTGCGCGCGCTGGGATCGGAAGTCTCAGTAGTGGCGCTCGAGAGCCGAGTGCTCGAGACCTTCGACCCCATCGTCAGCGAGACCGTCGCCCACAACATGGCGCAGGACGGCATCGACATGCACCTGCCCTTCGCGGTGGGCTCCCTGGAACGCCGGGACGACGGCCTCGCCGTCATCGGCAGGGAGCACCAGGCGCTCACCGGCTTCGACACCGTGCTCTGGGCCGTGGGGCGGCGACCGAACACGGAAGAGCTCAACCTGGAGGCCGCCGGCGTGGAGGTGCTCCCGAACGGCATCATCCCGACGGACGCCTTCCAGAACACCAACGTAGCCGGCGTCTATGCCCTCGGCGACATCACCGGGCGCGCGCCGCTTACGCCCGTGGCCATCGCCGCCGGCCGACGCTTGGCGGACCGGCTGTTCAACGACCAGCCCAACCGCCGTCTCGACTACGAGAACATCCCGACCGTGGTGTTTGCGCACCCGCCTGCGGGCACCGTGGGCCTCACCGAGGCACAGGCGCGCGAGTCCGGGCAAAAGGTCACGATCTACCAGACCACATTCCAGCCCATGCGCTACGCGCTGAACCGCAAGGGGCCGCGCACCGCCATGAAGCTCGTCTGCGTCGGTGACGAGGAGCGCGTAGTGGGCATCCACATGGTGGGCGACGGCGTCGACGAGATGCTGCAGGGCTTCGCCGTGGCCGTAAAGATGGGCGCCACCAAGACGCAGTTCGACGATACGGTCGCTATCCACCCGGTGAGTGCCGAAGAGCTGGTGACGCTGAAGGAGCCGCATCCGGACGAATAAGCCTGCGCCCCCCGACCGGGGGGTCAGCGCTGTGCGGACGACGCCGCACGCTGCCAAGGCTGCCAGTCGCGCAGCTCGGGGAAGGCCTCAAACGCCGCATCGATGGGGATGGCGACGCCGAAGCCTCGGGCCTTGGCATCCGGTACTGCGGTCGCCTTCCAGGTATTGATACCGACGACCCACCCAGTCTCCGTCACAAGCGGCCCGCCACTGCTGCCAGGCAGAACACGTGCGTCCGTCACCAGCATGTCCTCGCGCCGACCGGCATAAGTGCCGGCGGTCGCTGTATCCTTGATGCCGAGCGAGCTGCCGAGTGCATAGACGGGCTGGGTCTGGCGTAGTCGCGCATCCAGGAGCGGCCGGATGAAGGGTGTGCGGTAATCGGATACCCGTAACAGGGCAAGGTCGTAGCGGGGGCTCAAGTCCACGAGCTCCGCCGTCAGGCGTTCGCCGTCCTTGAGCTGGACGTCGAACGTATGCTGCAGCAGCGCCGCATTGCGCTTCATCTCCAAGGCCCGCTTGGCCTGACGGTATTCCCGCGAGCGCTCGCGAAACATGCGTTGGCCGCGGTCGTACGCGTCCGCATCCGAGAACCGATCCCGTGGCAGCGACAGCCGCCGCTCGAGGGCGTCCAGCTCCTCTTTGAGCGCAGCCAACTCGGCGCGCTCCTCCGCCGCCCAGTCCTCCGCCGGGCGCACCACGTGCCGGTTGGTGAGCAAGAAGCCGCCGTCGGTGACAAAGAAGCCGGACCCGGCGCCCAGCTCCGAGTGCACCGTCCCCACCGCCAGCCTACCGGCCTCCACCGGCGTCACCGGGTCGAACGCCTGTCTCTTATACCCCACTGACCCCGCCCACGCAGAGGCACGTGTGGAGCGCGG
>NZ_JAIFKJ010000472.1 GCF_019695415.1 Thiohalocapsa sp. | reverse complement strand
TTCCTCTTTGTCGGCAGCGGCAGATTGGGTAAAGGGACCGGGGGGTGGGTCCATGCCCGAAGTGAATACCGCCGACGGGGACATCGATCCAGTGGGGAGTGGCTTACCCGAGCCGGGAATGAATCAATGAATGAATCAAAAGCCCTTTGACGAAATCAACTGACGGTTTTTTATTCTGGTGGGCTTTTGATTTTTTTAGTCCAACATAAAAGCATTTATACGTCGTGCGCCGAAACCCCAAGGCGCGCAGCGAGCTACGGGCTCGCCGGCGCACGACGTATAAATGCCTGTTGAACTAAGCCGATGCTGGCACGGGCCCGGACACAGGGAGGAGCCGGGTCGGCGCGTGGGTACAGGGGGATTGTATTTGCGCGGACGCCGGATGTCGACGCCACGCGCGGGGTTGTTGCCCGGGTGAACGCGGAGAACGGGGGCGTGACAGTCCTTTCGCGCCCGTTTTCCGGGAGGGCAGCGGGTGCTTCAGGAAGCACAAAGGCGGTTTTGTCGCCATCGGGACGAACGCAAGCGCAGACCCGGTTGGGGCCTGTCCAGCGGGCACCGAAGAAACGGGGGCGCGGCGACTTAGTAGGCGATGGCGCCTCCGCCACCCGAGGGATCGATGGGGAGCGGGTGCGCGCCGATCTTCGCAGTCGGCACCGCCGTGCGCTGGGGAGCAAGCCGGCCGATGATGCGGAGACGACCCTGGCCGCATTGCGGGCACGGCGGGCGGTCGGCGGCCTCGCCTTGGGTCTCTTCGGGCTCGGGCGCCGCAGCTGCGTCCAGGGCCTGGCGGATCTGGGCCAAGCGTTTGGCCCGGCAGCGATTGGCGAGGAACCCGAAGTGGCGCACGCGCATGAAGCCTGCGGGCAAGACGTGGAGCAGGAAGCGGCGGATGAGCTCGTGGGCGGTCAGCGTCATGACCTTTTTTTTGCCGTCGCGGTCGTCCTTGTAGCCAAGCTGCACGGTCTCGCCATCGCTGGCGATGAGGCGTGAATCGCTCAGGGCGATGCGGTGGGTGTAGCGTCCGAGGTAATCGACAACAGTCTCGGTGTGGGTGAGGCAATGCTTGGCGTAGACGACCCAGTCGGTGGCCATCAGGTCATCGAGCAGGGCGTCCACTTCTTTGGGCTCGGCGATGCGATGCAGTTTACCGTCGGTGTAGGCTTGGCGCAGGGCGCTGACGAAGCGGCCGCGGAAGCTGCGGGAGAGCGCCGCGACCGGGAAGAGGTAGTTGCCCGTGACCGGATGCCAGGTGCCATCACTGCCGAGTGCGCCGCCGGGGACCAGGCAGTGCAGGTGGACATGGCGGATCAGGGTCTGCCCCCAAGTATGGAGCACGGCGGTCATCCCGAGCTGCCCATCGAGGCGCTTGGGATCGGCGCCGAAGGCCGCGAGGGTGGCCCAGACGACCCGGAACAACAGCCCATAGATCACCTCGCCATGGCGCTCGACCCAAGGATCGAGCTGATGCGGCAGGGTAAAGACCAAATGGAAATAGGGGACCGGTAGCAGGGCGCCACGCTGGCGCTCACACCAGGCGTCGGTGGCACGGTGTTGACAGCAAGGACAATGGCGATCGCGGCAGGAGAAGAAATGCGGCGGCTGGTAGCCGCAGTGATCACAAGCGATGTGCAAACCGCCCATCGCCGCGGTACGGCAGTCGTGGATGTGCGAGCAGACTTGCCATTGACGGGGGCTCAAGGGTTGGGTGGCGGCATAGCCATTGAGATGGCGCCGGATGACCGCCTGCAAGGAGGTGCGCTCAGTCATGGTCCACCTCCTGCGCCGCCAGCGCGGCAAGCAGGTCGGCGACGCCCTTGCCTTCCGCATAGTCGGGCACCCAATGCACGTAGCGCAGCGTGCTCTGGAGGCTGCGATGCCCGAGCTGGTGTTGGAGCTTGGGGACCGACAGCCCGCTCGCCAGCTGGTGGGTAGCATAGGCATGGCGCAGGGAGTGAATCCCGCCGACCTTGGCGATCCCGGCCTTGGCTTTCGCCCGCGCGAAGACCTTCTGGGCCGTGCTGACGCTGATCGGAGAGCCGTCCTGGCGCCCGGGAAAGAGCCAGTCAGCCGGGCGGTAACCCTTCCAGTACTGGCGCAGCTCGGCCAGCAAGGCGGGTTTGAGGGTGACGTTCCGATCCTTGGCACCCTTGCCCTGATCCACCCGCAGGAGGTTGCGATCGCCATCGAGGTGGCGCACCTTCAGCCCCACCAGCTCGGTGACCCGCAGGCCACAGCCGTAACAGGTTGCCAGCAGCGCGTGCTGCTTCGGGTTGGCGGTGGCGGCGAGGATGCGCTCGACCTCCTTCTGGGTCAGGAGCTCCGGGATGCGTTGCGGGCGCTTCGGCACCGGGATCGTAACGTCGAATTCGCGGCGCCCCTGCACCTGCAGAAAGAAAAAGCGCACACCATGGAGTGCGACCCGACAGCTGGCTGCGGCGAGCTTGCGGGTAACCACGAGATAGACGAGATAGTCACGGACCTCATCGAGCGTGAGGGTGTCCGGGCTTCGGCCGTAGAAGCCGGCAAGACCCGCGACGGCAGCCAGGTAGCTTTGATGGGTCCGCGGGGAGAAGCCACGTACCTGCATGGCTTCGATCATCTTGGCGCGCAACGGCGTCATCGTGCTTGTCCTCTGGTTGAGACCCTGATGGGTCTCCCAGAGTGTCGACGACATCGCTGGCCGATACGAGAGGCCGCCGAGACACGCCTGCAGCCGGTACGGACAAGCGGTGAAACCGCCGCCCTAGCGTTTGCCCCCCAGCCCCGCGCAGCGGCTTAGTTCAACAGTTGATTAGGCGGAAGCCTCGCTAAACGAATTAGGCGGATTCCGTCTAAATCTCCCGCGCACGCTCAGCGCCCAGGCACTAGCACACCTCAGTAAAGGGCATCTGAGCATAAGAAAACCGTAGCATCAACGTGGGAAAATGTCTAGGCGTGAGGGACAAGAAACGAGAACGCGAGCACAATCAGAGCGTTAGGTGGCCACCAGCACGAAAACCAAGCTTCGGACTCGGTAAACACCCCAGCGAGGCTGCAGCCTCGGTTCCGCCTAAATCTGTTATGCGAGTTTCCGCCTAAACCGGTTATGCCAGATTCCGCCTAAACCGATTATGCGAGATTCCGCCTAAATCTGTTAGGCGAGAATCTCGTGGTCGCCCCTCCCGCCCGGGTGTGCCAAACCGTTTTTATGTACAGTATCGACTGTACGTTAAC
>NZ_JAIFKJ010000439.1 GCF_019695415.1 Thiohalocapsa sp. | reverse complement strand
CGACTTGCGTCGCCGAAAATGGCGGGGCGTCCTGCCCCGCACGGGAAGCGCCAATCAATCGGCGCTTCCCTAACGAGGCCGCAAAGCGATCCTGCTGGTACAGCGACGTCCGTCGCCGCACCTTGCGTGCCCACTGTCCGCGCGCGGCTGGCTGCGATCCTGCTGCAGCTTCGGTATAGTGCAGCTATCTCTTTGTTGTTATTCGGGTTCGAGCTAAGGTTTTTCGGGCCCGGTGCCAAGGTTGCAGCCATGTCACTCGCCCGTTTGTGCCTATTCGCCCCGCCGCTGATCGGTATTGGATCCTGGGCAGCAGCCACACGCCCCTCAAAGCGTGCGTGGATTGTTGCCCGTTGCTTGACGGTGGTGTTGCTCTTGGCGGCCGGCGTCGCCGCCGCGGACCTGCGTACAACACTGTCGCCTTTCGCCGGTACCGACGAACCCGCCGCAGAGCCCCCGCTGATCGACCTCGGCGGTCGGGAAATCGAGCTTTACTCCCCGCGCCTGCTCGCCGAGTTCTATGCCGAACGTGACTTTCGCGCGGCATGGGACGGCGCCCGCGCCGCCACCCTGCTCGACCTGGCCCAGGCGAGCCGGGCCGACGGCTTCAAGCCGCAGGATTTTCACGCAAAGGCCATTGCCGCCTTGCTCGACGACGGGGATCTCGAGTCGGATGATCCCGGCCGACGCACCACCGCCGAGCTCCTGCTCTCCGATGCGCTGTTGCGCTATGTGCACCACTTCCGCTTCGGCAAGCACAACCCCCGCCACGTCAACCCAGGCTGGACCTTCGTGGAGCCCGCCGACGCCGAACAGCTCAAGGCGGATATGGGGCAGGCACTGGCCACACCAGACATGGCCGAGGAGCTCGCCGCGACGCTGCCGAGCCCCGATTTCTACCGAAACCTGAAGCGGGGCTATCAACGCTACCTCGCCATTGCGGATCGCGGCGGGTGGGAAGATATTCCGGCCGGCCCGAATCTGCGCGTTGGTGCTGAGGATCCGCGGGTGCCGCTGATCCGCGAGCATCTCCAGGTCATCGACGGCTACGAGCCCGTGTTCGTCGCCGAGCCGGAGATCTACGACGAGGACCTCGCCGAAGCCGTGAAAGGCTTCCAGCGCCGCTCCGGGCTCGCCGCCGACGGCATCGTCGGTCCAAACACATTGCGCGCGCTGAACGTACCGCTCGACGAGCGGCTGCTCGCCATCCGCGCCAACCTTGAGCGCATGCGCTGGCTCTACAACGACCTCCCGGCAGATTATCTTTTCGTCGACCTGACGGCCTTCGAGCTCTACCTTGTGCGCGACGGCGAAGAAGCTTGGCGCACTAGGGGCATCATCGGCACAGTGGAGGACCAGACACCCATGTTCCGGGACGAGATGGAGTATCTGGTTTTCAATCCCACCTGGACGGTGCCACGCTCCATCGAGAAGAAATTCAAGGGCGTACCCGCAGGCTACAAGCGGGTCCGCAGCGGGGGACAATACTATCTTGTGCAGCAGCCCGGGCCGCGCAATGCGCTCGGTCGCGTCAAGTTTATGTTCCCGAACGGGCACGCCATTTATCTGCACGACACACCGTCGCGTTATCTCTTCAACCGCTCGCGGCGGGCCTACAGTCACGGCTGTGTGCGTGTGCATCAGCCGCTGACCCTGGCCGAGCAGGTGCTGAACAAGCCGGCATGGTCTCAAGCAGAGATCAACCGCGTGGTCCGCCGCGGCAAGACCCGCTGGGTGCATCTCGACGAGCACCTACCCGTGCTCTTGTACTACCTCACTGCCAAGGCAGATGCGAAAGGGCGTGTCGGGTTCCGCCGGGATATCTACAATCGCGACCGGCGGCTGTTCGCCATGCTCGATGAGCCTGCAGAGAACGGCGCAGCGCGGATCGCCTTCGCCGAGCCTGAGCCCGAGCCGGATGCCAACCCCGCAGACGAGCCTGCTGGGGATAACGGCGAGGCTGTTGCCGCGACGACCGAGGCGTCTGCAGAAGACGAGGAGGCCAGCGTGGAGCAAACGGCCGAGGTCGCTCCGCAGGCTGACGACACGGCGACCACGGATGGCGGCGGCGATACCGAGCCAGCCGCTGGCGGTCCGGGCGCGCTGCCGGCTGCATCGGGCGTACAGACAGCCTCGGCAACGGAAGACAACGAGGAGCCGGCCGGGGAGCGCGGCGGCCTGGAAGCGCCAGAGGCTGAGTCGCAACCTCGGCAATCGTTATCCAGTGAAGTTGCCGATACGTTGACTGACGGTGCCGCGACGCCCGACGCCCCGGAACCATCGGCCGAGGCGCGGCCCGAGCTGCAGCAGGACGCCGACCACCGCAGCGGGCCTGCAAGTGCTGCGGATGCCGCCGTCAGCATCGAGGGCGACGGCGACGGTACTGCCACGGCCAAAGCGGAGGCTATGGGGGCACCACCACTGGAGTCGGGCGTTCTCGCCCCTTGGACACAGACCGAGAACAGCCGGGCCGAGACAGTTCGGCTCGATGCTGAAGGCCGGTTTTCCGACCGAGCCTCAGACGTTTGGACGTTGACAGAGTCCAATGGCCCCGCGGCGCAGCTGCGCGTGGAGCCCGTACGACTCGATCTCTCAGAGCAGCCCCCGCGCATTGGCCTGGCACCTACAGCCAGCCCTGGTGAGGCCGCAGCAGTTCCATCCGCTCGCGCCGAGCATCTGGATCCAGGCGCGCTCCGCGCCCAAGCAGCCGCGCCCGTCTGGACGCTGCCCGTTGACTGATCCTCGCGCAGCCGTAGCGTCGTCCGTTGCGTGCTGCCTGGATCGCCGACGCTCGAGGGCACGCGTCGCGTGGTTTTGGCAGCGCTACGCCGATGTTCCTCGCTTGGCCCCGGTGACGCCGTGCCGCGGGCTCGCGAAATGAGCTACCCACAGGCGCATGCTGTCTTCACCGTTCTCGTAAACGTCGGAGAAGACCATGCTGCCCGTAATCGACCTACTCCTGCTGACCTTGGGGCTCTGCCTGATGTGCGCCGGGCTCGGCGTGCTGAGTCTCTTGATCGAATATGCTCCGCAGCTCTTGGTCCGCCGCCCGCGACGTCTCCGGCCGCGCACCCTGCACCGGGTGCGGCGCCGTAGCCCCCGTCCCAGGCGCCAGCCGGGTGCCATGGGGCTGCCGGCCAAGCGCCGCCGGCTCCTCGTCGGCGCTTGAGCTGGGCTTCGGAAAGGCTAGGCCGACCGATCAATATTTCTTTGGATGTCTCGCCTAGAGATGCGCACCGCTGCCGGGTCCAGCCTGACCACAGCCAACGCCACGGTGCTATTCCCGCTCTTGGCTCTGCTCGGGTCGCTGCTGGCCTATGCCCGCCCGGAATGGCTCATACCCCTGCGGCCGGCCATTGTCCCGTTGCTGGGCTTGGTGATGTTCGGCATGGGTGTGACACTGACCTGGCAGCAATTCGCCGCTGTCTGGCGGCGTCCGCAGCAGGTCGGTCTCGGTGTGGCGCTTCAGTTCGGCGTCATGCCGTTGGCGGCCTGGGGCATCGGTACCCTGCTGGGGCTGCCGGCGGCGCTCATCGCCGGGATGGTGCTGGTGGGTGCAAGTCCCGGCGGTACAGCGTCTAATGTGATTTGTTACCTCGCGCGCGGCGACGTCGCGCTGTCGATCACCCTGACGGCAGCGTCGACCTTACTGGCGGTGATCGCCACACCCCTCCTCACCTGGCTCTACGTGGGGCAGCAAGTGCCTGTGCCTGTTTGGGAGATGCTGCTCTCGGTGGCCAAAATCGTAGTAGTGCCGGTCATTTTGGGTGTTGCTGTCAACACTTGGCTCGGCGAGCGCATTGGGCCCGCAAAGGGAATCTTCCCGCTACTGTCCATGCTGGCCATTGTGCTCATCATCGCCATCATCGTGGCGCTCAACGTGGGCAATATCGCCGCTGCAGGCTGGCTTATGGCGCTCGCCGTCGTGCTGCACAATGCCGTGGGGCTTGGTGCCGGTTATGGGCTCGGTTGGCTCGTCGCACGAGACCTACGCACTGCCCGTACGCTCGCCATCGAGGTCGGTATGCAGAATTCCGGTTTAGCGGTCGCGCTGGCGGTGCAGTACTTTTCCGCGGCCGCCGCCATCCCAGGGGCGCTCTTCTCGATTTGGCACAACCTGTCCGGCGCGGCGATGGCGGCCCTTTGGTCCCGTCGATTGGCAACGGCGGGCGCCGATCTCGAGCACGGCTGAATCCATACGCATTCAGGGTTGGTATAGGCCGGCGCGGCCGCGACTATTCTTCCCACGCCGGCGGCGCCGGTACCTACAGCGAGGCAAGCAAACGATGGATTACAGCACCTTCAAAAGCCTGCAGATCCTGCTGTTCTGGGGCTCCGCGATCGCCTTCTGCGTCTGGCAGCTGCGGGCCGTGCAGCGCATGCGCCGCCAGCGTGTCACCGTGAAACAGGACGCGGCGAGCCGGCGGCAATTGCCAGCGCGCGTCCGCCGCGACAGCTGACAACACCCGCAACCGTCCGCTTCCCCAAGGTGCGGCTGCACTGGCCAACCAAGCTTGAGCGGCAGAGAGAAGTGTTATCAGGCGGACCAACGAAAAACGCTGCCGAACGGCAGCGTTTTTCGTTACGTTGTCGAGCTGAAAGCAGTCGCAACGGGAAGTGTGGTGCCGAGGAGAGGACTTGAACCTCCACCTGGTTTCCCAGACATGGACCTGAACCATGCGCGTCTACCAATTCCGCCACCTCGGCTAAGGGGCGTGCAGTTCCGGCAGAAGTTTAGGAGCTGCCAAGCCTACGAATGATAGTGAGACAGGTAACCCCTGTCAACGCTACACTAGGCAGCTTTAAGGACAGCGGCGGAGATCACGTGGCACGACGCAAATCGGCCCAGTCGGCGAAGGGGCAGGACCCGCATCGCCAACGCGAGGCCAAGAAATACGACAACCCCATCCCGAGTCGCGAGTTCATCCTCGAGACCCTTACCGAGCACACAGCGCCCATGGGCTTCCAGGAGGTGGCCGATGCCCTGGGCCTGACTGATGAGCAAGATCTCACGGCGCTGGACCGGCGCCTCGGTGCCATGGTTCGCGATGGCCAACTGGTGCGCAACCGGCGCGACGCCTACTGCCTGGTCAACAAGCGCGACCTCATCGCCGGGCGCATCATCGCGCACCCGGACGGGTTCGGCTTCGTCAAGCCTGACGAGGGCGGGGACGACCTCTACCTCTATCCGAAAGAGATGCGCACCGTCTTCCACGGCGACCGGGTTGTAGCACGCGTGACGGGGCGCGACCGCCGCGGGCGCCTGGAGGGCTCCGTCGTGGAGGTGTTGGAGCGCAGCACCCGCAACGTCGTCGGCCGCTTGTACTCCGAGAGCGGCGTCGGTCTGGTGGTGCCGGACAACAAGCGCATGACCCACGACGTGATCATCCCGAGCGACCGGCTCCTGGAGGCCAAGCAGGGGCAGATCGTCGTCGCCGAGATCACCGACCAGCCGACTAAGCGCACCCCGCCCATCGGTCGCGTCGTCGAGGTGGTGGGCGACCATATGGGCCCGGGCATGGAGACCGACATCGCCATCCGTGCCCATGACCTGCCGGTGGAGTGGCCGGAAGAGGTCACTGTCGAGATCGCAGGCCTGAGCGAAGAGGTGCCGGAGGCCGCCAAGGCAGGGCGCACAGACCTACGCGACACGCCCCTGGTCACCATAGACGGCGCCGACGCCCGCGACTTCGACGACGCCGTCTACTGCGAGCGCAAGCCCAAGGGCTGGAAGCTCCTGGTCTGCATCGCCGACGTGTCGAGCTATGTCACCCCTGGCAGTGCGCTGGACCGAGAGGCGGCGAGCCGCGGCAACTCGGTCTATTTTCCGGACCGGGTGATTCCGATGCTCCCGGAGGTGCTCTCGAACGGGCTTTGCTCCATCAACCCGGCGGTGGACCGGCTCTGCATGGCCTGCGAGCTGTACGTGAATCGCGAGGGCAAGGTGACCCGCTCGCGCTTCTTCGAAGCCGTGATGCGCTCCCATGCCCGGCTCACCTACGACCAGGTCGCGGCCATGCTTGACGAGGCCGACCCAGGTCTCGCCGAGCAGCACGAGACCCTGCTGCCGCACCTGCAGGAGCTGCACGCGCTGTTCGAGGCGCTGCACGCAGCCCGCGCCAAGCGCGGTGCCATCGACTTCGACACCACCGAAACCAAGTTCATCTTCAACGAGTCAAGGCGCATCGCCCGCATCGAGCCCGTACGCCGCAACGATGCGCACCGCATCATCGAGGAGTGCATGCTTGCCGCTAACGTGGCCGCGGCGCGGTTCTTCGAGCGCAAGAAGATGCCGGCGCTTTATCGCATCCACGAAACGCCCAAGGAAGAAAAGCTCTCCGATCTGCGCGAATTCCTCGGCGAGCTGGGCCTGGCCCTGCCCGGCGGCAACAAGCCCACCGCGCAGGACTACGCGACGCTGCTGGACTCGGTCAAGGGTCGAGCGGATGCGCATCTCATCCAGACGGTGCTGCTCCGGTCCATGCAGCAAGCCATGTACAGCTCCGACAACGCAGGGCACTTCGGGCTGGCGTACGACGCCTACACCCACTTCACCTCGCCCATCCGCCGCTACCCTGACCTCATTGTCCACCGCATCATCAAGCACATCCTCGCCGGCGGTACAGCGGCGGACCTGGACTACTCCAAGCCCGAGCTGCAGCAGATCGCCGACGTCTGCTCCGGCACCGAGCGCCGCGCCGACGACGCCACCCGAGACGCGGAGAGCTGGCTCAAGTGCGAGTACATGCGTGACAAGCTGGGCGAGGAGTTCGACGGCACCATCACCAGCGTGCAGGGCTTCGGCATCTTCGTCGAGCTGGACGAGATCTACATCGACGGTCTGGTGCACATCACCGCGCTCGACAACGACTACTACCATTTCGACCCCGTGGGTCACCGCCTCACCGGCGAGCGCACCGGCCAGGTATACCGCCTTGGCGACCGGCTGCGGGTGCAGGTGGCGGCCGTGAACCTGGACGAGCGCAAGATCGACTTCGTGCTGGCCCAATCCCCGCAGCAGCAAGCCAAGCAGGCGGGCAAGCCATCGGCGAAAAGGCGTTCGCGCTCGGGGTCACGGCGCAAGCGCAAGGCGGCCGCGTCCTGAGCGCCGGATGACAGCTGCGCACCCGCACCAATCCGTCTATGGCCCCCACCACGCCGGGCGGCACCAGCCCCACCATCGGCATCAACAGTGCCCGCAGCGCGCTCCGGCTGGGCGCTGAACAGGTTGCGGAGCTCTGGCTGGACCGCCGCCGCCGCGACCAGCGCTTGGCGGAGCTCGCCGGGCTCGCGCGCAGCGCCGGTGTGCATGTGCGCCAGTTGGACCGCGCCGCATTGGACGACGCTGCGGGCGGCGCAAACCATCAAGGCGTCATCGCCTGGGTAACGGGGCCCGCGGCGCGCCCGATACAGGATCTGGACACCCTGTTGGCGAACCTCGATCACCCGCCGCTGTTGTTGATCCTGGATGGGGTCACCGACCCGCACAACCTTGGCGCCTGCCTGCGCAGCGCTGACGCCGCCGGTGCCGACGCCGTCATCGCACCGAAAGACAAGGCCGCCGGCCTCACGCCGGCGGCCGTGAAGGTCGCGAGCGGCGCGGCGGATTCTGTCCCCTTCATCCAGGTCACGAACCTCGCCCGCGTGCTAGACAAACTCAAGGCCGCGGGGATTTGGCTCGTCGGCACTGCTGAGGACGCGCCCGGCGACCTCTACGCCACCGACCTAGCCGGGTCAGTCGGGCTCGTCCTCGGCGGCGAGGGCAGCGGGCTCCGCCGGCTCACCCGCGAGCACTGCGACCTGCTGGTTCGCATCCCCATGCGCGGCCGCGTCGAGAGCCTTAACGTCTCCGTCGCCGCCGGCATTTGCCTCTACGAGGCGCTGCGCCAACGCCACCCACCAGAAACGCAATAACTCGGGGACAATAACTCGGGGACGGTATACTCAATTGCCGGTCGCGAAGATGCGTCGACGGTTGTCGCGATCCCTTCGCGCGTTACGCGGGAAACCGGTCCAGAGCCGCGTCAGGGCTCACGTAGGTGAGCGCCGCCCAACTGGGCCGCCGGGCCCGATCGGGCATTCGCGGTCACGCCGGGAGACCAGCCGGCAGCATCACCCGCCAACAGTGCACGCGCCGCGGCGGTGGCGCCCGCGATGACCTCCGCCCGATGGGTGCGCTCTGGGCCATCTGGGTCTGCGCACACCAGCTCGCAGAGGCCGTCCGTGGGTGCCTCGAAGTCGCAGTGGCCGGCGCCGACGATGCGCTGCACCCGCGCCCGATCCGTGGCCCGGAAAACCGCCTGCCCGTTGTCCAGCGCGTTGCAATTGGTGGGCTCTCCGGCCATGGCCAGCCGCGGCTTGTCGAGGTCGCGCGCGGCGCCGCCGCCGCGGCCCTGGGCGTCCACCCGGTCCAGCGTCCGGATGCCGTATGCCCGAGGTGCGGCCCGCGCGGCCCGCCGGGCGGCGAGCCCCCCTGCCGAGAAGCCGGCATAGATCACCCTCTTGGCATCCAAGCGGCCGGCCAGTGCGATCATATCCCGGCTGTTCTGCACATGGCGGCCGGCCCAGGGCTTCTGATTGCAGAAGTCGAGGGTAGCCACTTGCATACCGTCGCCAGCCATGGCGGCCGCGAGTCCATGCATGCGCGTCTGGCTGCGCAGGAAGCCGTGGGCGAGGATGATCCAGTCGCCGCTGTCGGCGGCACCTGCGTTGTCCATGCGCTCCGCCGCATCGACCCCGGGACGATAGGTGCGATAGTCCAAGGCACAGCCCGTCGCCGAGGCGATGCTGCCCGAGCCAACTGCCACGCCCGCCGGCACCGCAGCCGGCCGGTCTGCGGCATACGGGGCCAGCCGCAGCCCGCGGCAGCCGCCGGCAAGCCGAAGCCAGAGGGCGGGGGCGGGGGGAACAGGCAGGCGGCGCATGGGCGTGAGGGGCATGCGGTAGTCCCCCGGCCCACGCGCCGGCCG
>NZ_JAIFKJ010000249.1 GCF_019695415.1 Thiohalocapsa sp. | reverse complement strand
CGCCATGAAGCGCGCGGCGGCCGCAGGCTCGAAGTTGCCGACGGACGATCCGGGAAAGAAGGCCGCCCGCGGATGGTCGTGGTGGTCCACCGGCAGCACGAAGGCGCTGGAATAATCGGCGCACACCGCGTGCACGTCGAGCCCGGGAAAGGCCGCCGCCAGGTCCTCCGCCGACTTCAGCAGGTGCTCCTTTGAGATATCTACGGGCATATAGACCGCGGGGCGCAACGCCTCCAGCAGGGTGCGAATCTTGACGCTCGAGCCGCTGCCAAGCTCGATGAGCAGCGCCTCGCGGCCCAGGCGCTCGGCCATCTCGGCGCCGTGGCGGCGCAGGATGCCGATCTCGGTGCGCGTCGGGTAATACTCCGGCAGCTCGCAGATGGCGTCGAATAGCCGCGAGCCCTCGGCGTCGTAGAAGAACTTGGGCGAGAGGCGTTTTTGCGGCAGGGCGAGCCCTGCAAGCACCTCAGCGCGCATGTCCGCCGGCGTCGGATGCAGGTCGTGGAAGTGCACACGGCCCGTCGCGGCTTTCCCAGTGGTGGTCTCTGGCTTCATTCTTGGTCCTCCGCCAGTCGTATGCCCTTGAATTGCCAGCGCTCGTGGGGGTAGAAGAAGTTGCGGTAGGTGGCACGGGTATGGTCCTGCGAGGTGGCGCAGGAGCCCCCGCGCATGACCATCTGCCCGCACATGAACTTGCCGTTGTACTCGCCAAGTGCACCGGCGGGGGGCCGATAGCCCGGATAGGCCAAGTAGGCGCTGCCGGTCCACTCCCAGCAGTCACCGAAGAGCTGGCGCAGGCCGCCGCCGGCGGTGCGCTCAGGCGCCGGCATGGGGTGCAGCTGACCCTGGTCCACGCAGTTTCCGGTGACCGGCGCACCCGCCGCCGCGGCCTCCCACTCGGCCTCCGTCGGCAGCCGCTTGCCGGCCCAGCGCGCGAAGGCGTCGGCCTCGAAGTAGCTCACATGGCACACGGGCTCCGCCGGATTCAGCGGGCGCATGCCGCCGAGGGTCATCTGCGCCCAGGCATCGGCGGAGGCCAGATCTTCGCGGGAAGCACTCGCTGCCGGCTCCCAATACAGCGGCGCCCGCCAGCCGTGCTGCTGCACCGCCCCCCAGCCGTCGGCGAGCCAGAGCGCAGGATTCTCGTAACCGCCGTCGCTGATGAACTCGAGGTATTCGGCGTTGGTCACCAGCCGATCCGCCAGCCGGTAAGGCCGAAGCCAGCGCTTGTGCCGCGGAGTCTCGTTGTCGTAGGCGAAGCCGGCGATGAGGTCGGCGCCGATCTCCTGGAGACCGCCGTCAAAGCCCAGGTAGTCGACGGCATCCGGCTGGCCGAGGGGCGCCTGCGGCAAGTCACCACGATAGGCGGGCTTGAGCGGGTTGTAGGCCAGGTTGTACTTGATATCGGTCACCAGGAGCTCCTGGTGCTGCTGCTCGTGGTTGATGCCAATGGCGAGTCGCTCGGCTAGGGTGGGCCGAAGCTGGTCGGGACAGTCTTCCAGCAGCCGTGCCATGGCCGCGTCGACGTGGCGGCGGTAGTCGTAGATCTCCGCCACCGTGGGGCGGGACAGCAGACCCCGCTCCGGACGGGGCCAAAAGCCGGTCTCGGTCTGCTCGTAGTAGGAGTTGAATAGATACTCGTAACGCGGATGGAAAACCCGATAGCCCGGCAGATACGGCCGCAGCAGGAAGGTCTCAAAGAACCAGGACACGTGGGCGATGTGCCAACGCGGCGGGCTCGTCTCCACAGCGGTCTGGAGTACATAGTCTTCCACGGCGAGGGGCTCGCACAGGTGCTCGGTCAGCGCGCGTACGCGGCGGTAATCGGCGGCAAGGTGCGAGAGGTCCGTGACGGCCCGCCGCTGATCACTTCGGTAGGATTCGCCAGTTTCGGGCTGCTGCATGGATCGCTCCTTTGCTTCGGATTCGCGGCGGCTGCAGCGCCCCGGCTCGTTGCGGGTGTGTGTAACCCTGCGCCAGGGTGCTCGGCGGAGATGCACTGATGCGTGAGTCGACTGTGCGGCCGGAGTGGATCGCGAGTCGAGGCCCTCAATGCCGAAGGGGCATCGGCCAAACGGGCCGATGCCGCTGACCGGCGCCGTAGCCTCGGTGCGGCTGGGCGTGTCCGATTTTGTGCTGCGGGCGCGTGGTCGGGTGGCGCATGGTCTCGGGGGTGCCGGCTCGACGTTGCCGCTCAAGCATGGCGGGGGAAGCGCAGAATTCAACCATCGCCGGGACCGGCAGAGTACGGCTCAGCCGGGCAGCCGGCCGACGAATCGGTAATAGGGAACCCGCAGCAGGGGCAGATAGGGCACGGGCGCTGTCGCCTCGTGCAGCTGGTGCATCGGCAGGCGCTCACGCAGCGCCCGAAGGTGCTCCGGATTCGGCCGGACGCCGTCATGTGCGAACCATCGCGGCCAAAAGAAGCGCGTAAAGGCCGTGTGGCGGGCCAGACCGACATCCGGTCGCGGCGCCGAGACATAGAAGTCCACCACGCCCAGCACACCGCCGGGCTTCAGCATGGCCAGGGCATTGTCCAGGGCGGCCCGCCAGTCCGGGATCATGGTCAAGGCGTAAGAGAAATACACAGCATCGGCGGGCGCGTCGGGCCGCCAACTGCAGGCGTCGGCCTCGCAAACCCGGACATTCGACCGGTCCACAAAGCGCCGGCGCGCCTCGGCCAGCAGCGGTCCGCAGAGGTCCACCAGGTCCACACGGCCGAGGTGTGGCAGCCGCTCGCCGAAAAAGAGCAGATTACGCCCGGTGCCGCCGCCAAGCTCCACCACATGCACGCCGTCCAGGCTGCTGCGCTGCTCGGTGAGGGCCGCCGATAGGGTGTCGATCATCTCGCCACGGCCGTGCAGCAGTCGCTCGCGGAAGGCGTCGTATTGGCTCGCCTGGGGGCCGTAGAAAGCGGCGAGCCGCTCGGCGTGGGAGCCGTGCTTGGGCTGCCCGCGCAGCATGGACAGCAGCACGCGAGCGTCGCCGGTGAGGGACATCAGCTGAGGGGCGCCAAGCGGGTTTGACGGTCGATGGACGTGCCGGCGGCGGCCTCAGGCCAAGACGTCGGCAACGTGGAAGCCCGCGTAAGTGTGCACCCGGTCCAGCGGCTGCAGGGAGGCGGCCAGCTCCGGGTGGAATCGGAGCCGATCGCGCAGGTGGCTGCGCTCCGGGCCGATCTCCAGGCTCTCCAGGTAGGCAGGCGCCGCATGGGCGCTGCGGAAGATGATCCGGGCATCGTCCCGGGCGCGCTTGAGGATCAGCGCCCATTCCTCTGCTAGAGCGTCTGGGTGGTAGGAGCTCATCCAGTCCATGTGGTCGAGCAGGACGTACTTGGAGTAGCGCCGGTCGCTTTCGGTGAGCAGTTCAGCCACCGTCGCTGTGTGCAGGGAGATGCGATCCGCCAGCCCGCCCTTCAGCGCCGTGAAGTTGTCGGGCTTCAGATACTCGGGGCAGCAGTGCTCGCTGTAGCTGCCGCGCAGGTAGACCATCCAGAAGTAGTTGGTCCAGACGGGCAGCTGGCGGAAGACGTATTCGATGGACTCACGCACGAAGCCGGCCACCCCGCGCTCGTGCTGTTGTTGCACCTCCTTGCGCTGCGGGTGCGGCACGCCGAGCATGCTCATGGTGAGCTGCCGCGACAGCGTCCAGTTGACGCCGGGCGTCCAGAACAGCGGGCGCACCCGGTCGTCGTAGATGCGGCGCTGATCATCCAGGGAACGGGTCTCGAACAGCTCGCGAATGCTGTGGGCGAGCCGCGGGCGGAAGCGCAGATAGGCGTGGAAGGACTTGGCGACGATGCCGGAGAGGCCGTGGAAGTAGAAACTCCCGCGCGGGTTGCCGAACCAGCGCACGCGCTTGTCCCAGAAGCCTTGGGCGAAAGGCGAGAGGTGCTCGCGCAGGTCGGCGCGGTAAAGCCGCTCGAAGTGCGGATGGTAGCCGCGGCCAAAGGCGGCGAAGAAATCCTCGAACTCGAGCCGTCGGATGCTGGCGAGCTTCAGCTCGAGAAGCGCATTTTGCCGGGGGTTGGCATCCACGGCATGGATGTGCTCGGGTCCAAGCAGCACATAGTCCAGCACGTTACAGCCCGCGCTGGTGATGACGAGCATGCGGTCGCCGGCACCGATATTGAGCACCTGACGGTCGACGGCGGGGTCTTCCCAACAGGTGTTGTAAACGAGTGCTCGGGAGTAGATGGCGTCGAAGACCCTTTGGTCGAATTTGTCCGCCAGTGTGGCCTTGGTCTTCTCTGCCATGCCCTACGCGTCTCTTCAGCTCGGATAAAACCGCATCAGGCTACAGCAAGAAGATGACAGTCTGATGGCGGCACGCTGTCGCAATTGTGTCACAGTTAGACGCGTCGGGCGATGCTCGTTCAGTCCGCCGGCGCCCTCCCATACTGGCTGACCAGGTGCGTCAGTCGGCCGGGCAGCTCCGGCGTCACCTGCTCCCAGGTGAAGCGCCAGGTCCAGTTGCCCTCGGGGGTGCCCGGTGTGTTCATTCGGTGCTCACCGTCCAGCCCGAGCACATCCTGCATAGGCAGGATGGCCAAGTTGGCGCGGGAGCCGAGCGCGCTGCGGATGAGCGGCCAGGGCATGGGCTCACCGGGCAGACCGAGGTAATCGTCCACGGCATGGCGCGACTCCTGCGGCAGCGAGGCATACCAGCCCAGCGTGGTGTCGTTGTCGTGGGTACCGGTGTAGACCACGGCGTCGCGGCTGTGCCGAAACGGCAGGTAGGGGTTGTCCGGCCCGCTGTCGAAGGCGAACTGCAGGATCTTCATCCCCGGCATGCGATATTTCTTGCGCAGTGCGGTCACGGCATCGGTGATGACCCCAAGGTCCTCCGCCACCAGCGGCAGGCGCCCGAATTCCTGCTCAAGGCGCGCGAAAAGAGCGTCGCCTCCGGCCGGCACCCAGCGCCCATTGATGGCTGTCTCGGCGTCGCCCGGCACCTCCCAGAACGACTCGAAGCCACGAAAGTGGTCGATACGCACGACATCGAACAGCCGCAGTTGCGTGTGCATGCGGTCGATCCAGAACTTGTAGTCGCTCGCCGCGAGCCGGTCCCAACGATACAGCGGGTTGCCCCAGCGCTGGCCAGTGACCGAGAAATAGTCCGGTGGCACGCCGGCGACGTTGCGGGTCTCACCCGTGTCGGTGAGGTCGAAGTCGCCGGGCCGGGCCCAAACCTCCGCGCTGTCGTGGGCAACGAAGATGGGCATGTCCCCGAACAGCAGCACGCCGCGCTCGCGGGCATGCTTTTGCAGGGCCCGCCATTGGCGGAAAAAGACGAACTGCTCCCATTTCAGATACTCGAGCTCCGCGGTCAGACGCTTGCGCGCCTGCCCCAGAGCCCGGGACTCGCGCCCGCGTAGGCCCTTGGGCCACTGCCACCACGGCAGCTTGCGCTCGTCGTGGATGGCTTGGTAGAGCACGTAGTCATCGAGCCAATAGGCCTGCTCGGTCTGGAAGGTGTCCAGCTCGCGCCGTGCGGCATCGTCGGCGTGCGCTTGAAAGCCGGCATGCGCTCGGCGCAGCGCGCGCACCTTTGCGGCCGCATCAAAGGGCGCCGGCGGTGCAGCGTCCAGCCAGCCCGCCTGCACCAGCGGATCCAGCCCGATGAGCTGCGCCCAGCCCGCGTGCGCGGAGCTGGTCTGGTAGGGCGAGAGGCTCCCCTGCGGCGGCCCCACCGGCAGCATCTGCCAGAGCGTGAAGCCGCAGTCAGCAGCGAAGTTAACGAAGTTATGCGCCTCCCAGCCCAGGTCGCCGAAAGGACCGGCGCCGGGCAGCGAGGTGAGGTGCAGCAGCAGCCCGGCGCGACGCCGGTCGAGCAGATCGGGGGACATGACAGCTCCCTGGACTAGCGGATGCCAGATGGTATCGAATTGCGCCCGCCAAGCGCAGCGCGCGTCACCATGCGCCGCAGCGCAGGGCTGAGGGCTTAGGTCTGAGGGCTGAGGGCTGAGGGCTGAGGAAGCATGGTCCTCGTCGGTCGCCGAGTCGTGCGCTTGTCCCTCGCCCCTAGCCCCTAGCCCCTGTCATCTAACCCGATTGATCTGCTGCCCCAGCATGTCCGGCGTGACAAGCGTCACGCCGCCTTCGCTCACGTAGAAGCCGGCGGCCTCGTCGGCGGCCCGGTCGTAGCCGATGGTGGTATCCGGCGCGATGCTGCACGAACGGTCGATGACGGCCCGCTGGATGTGGCAATTGCGGCCGATGTCCACGTTCGGCAGTACCACCGAGTCCTGCACATAGGAGAAGGAGTTCACGCGCACACTGGAGAAGAGCAGCGAATGGCGCACCGTCGCGCCGGAAATGATGCAGCCGCCGGAGACCATGGAGTCCACGGCCATGCCGCGTCGCTCGTCGCTGTCGAAGACGAACTTGGCCGGGGGAAGCTGCTCCTGGTACGTCCAAATGGGCCAATGCTCGTCGTACAGGCTCAACGGAGGGGTCACGCCGATGAGCTCCAGATTGGCCTCCCAGAACGCGTCCACGGTGCCGACGTCCCGCCAGTAGGCCTGCTCGCCGGATTTCGGGTCCCGGAACGGGTAGGCCATGACCCGGTAGTGCTGGATGACGTAGGGCAGCAGATCCTTGCCAAAGTCGCGGCTGGAGCCCGGCTGGTCGGCATCGCGAATCAGCTGCTCGTAGAGAAAATCCCGGTTGAAGACGTAAATGCCCATGGACGCGAGCGAGAGCCCCGGCTGATCGGGCAGTTCCGGCGGCTCCGCCGGCTTCTCGACGAATGCGCGCACACGGCCCTCGATGTCGACATCCATAACACCGAACTCGCGGGCGCGCTCCGCCGGTACCTCTAGGCACCCGACCGTGAGGTCGGCCCCGGTTTCGACGTGGTGAGCAATCATGGTGCCGTAGTCCATCTTGTAGACGTGATCGCCGGCGAGAATCAGCACATATTCCGGATCGTGGCTGCGGATGATGTCCAGGTTCTGGAACACTGCATCCGCGGTGCCGGCGTACCAGGCGGTCTCGGCAACCCGCTGCTGCGCGGGCCAGAGCTCCACGAACTCGCCGAACTCGCCGCGCAGAAAACCCCAGCCGTTCTGGATGTGGCGGATCAGCGAGTGGGCCTTGTACTGGGTCACCACGCCGATGCGGCGGATGCCGGAATTGATGCAATTAGACAGCGGGAAATCGACGATACGGAACTTGCCTCCGAAAGGGACCGCCGGCTTGGCGCGCCAGCGCGTCAGATCCTTGAGCCGCGAGCCGCGACCGCCCGCCAGGATCAGGGCCAGCGTATTGCGCGTCAGGCGGCTGACGAAACGTGGTCCGGCATCCGGCATGTTTCACCTCGTGGGTCGCTTGATATATGCCGGGACGTTGCCGCAACCGCGCCGGCTCCCGACCGCAGCGTCTGACCGCTGGGCAAGCACGCGGGCATGCACTCGTCGCAAGGCTCCCGGCCTGCATCGCCCGCCGGCGCGCGCCGGCAATCCGCAGGGGGTGCATGGTAGCATTGCGAGTCATCGAGCCGGCCGCGTCCAGCCCCAGCGCCCAGCCGCGCCCGAACCCGCAAAAGATACGCCAACGGAAGTCCCCATGCCCATCGGTCCGAACCCGTCTGCCTCCCTGCCCGAGCCGCTGCTGCGCATCGTCGAGGCCCGCCACCACGACCCTTTCGGGGTGCTTGGCCGCCACGACCTCGACGACGGCACTGCCACGGTGCGCGCCTTCCTTCCGCAGGCGGAGCGCGCGCGTATCAACGAGGCAGGCATCGATCTCATGCGCATGCCAGGCACGGACCTCTTCACCTGGGAGGGACCTGCCGATCAGCTCGCCGGGCAGACCCACTACCGCATCACCTGGTACGACCGCCAGGGTCGCGTGGGCAGCCGCTGCGACCCCTACACCTTCGGCCCCCAGCTCGGCGACTTCGACCTGCACCTGTTCGGCGAAGGCCGCCATTGGCACGCCTATCGTTTCCTGGGCTCGCACCGGCGCACGGTGGACGGCGTCGAGGGCTTTCAGTTCGCGGTCTGGGCGCCGGGCGCCCATCGCGTCAGCGTCATCGGCGACTTCAACGACTGGGATGGCCGCGTCCACCCCATGCGTGTGCGCGGCGGCTCCGGCGTTTGGGAGCTGTTCATCCCGGACCTCACGCCCGGCAGCCTGTACAAGTACGAGCTGCGCGACGGCGGTGGCAATGTGCATGTGAAGATCGACCCTTACGCCAATGCCTTTCAAGAACGGCCCGACAACGCCTGCATCCTGACGGCCCCCAGCAGCTATCACTGGAGGGACGCAGATTGGCTGACGCGGCGCGCGAAGCGCGATTGGCAGCACAGCCCGATATCTGTCTACGAGGTGCACCTAGGCTCCTGGCAGCGCAAGGCCGACGGCTCCTTCCTGAACTACCGCGAGATCGCCAAGCGCCTGGCGGAGTACTGCACCGAGATAGGCTTCAACTACGTCGAGCTCCTGCCCATCACCGAGCACCCGCTGGACGCCTCCTGGGGCTACCAGGCGACGGGCTATTTCGCACCCACCGCCCGCTTCGGCACGCCGGATGACTTCCGCGCCTTCGTCGACGAGCTGCACCGGCACGACATCGGCGTGCTGCTGGACTGGGTGCCCGCACACTTCCCGCGCGACACCACGGCGCTCGCCAAGTACGACGGCACGGCACTGTACGAGCATGCCGACCCGCGCCAGGGCGAGCACAAGGACTGGGGCACGCTCATCTTCAATTACGGCCGCCACGAGGTGAAGAATTTTCTGCTGTCCAGCGCGCTGTACTGGCTCGCCGAGTACCACATCGACGGCCTGCGCGTGGACGCGGTGGCCTCCATGCTCTACCTGGACTACTCCCGGGAAGACGGCGAATGGATCCCGAACAAGTACGGCGGCAACGAGAACCTGGACGCCGTGGACTTCCTGCGCCAGCTGAACACCGTCACCCATGAGCAGCACCCGGGCTCGCTGATGGTGGCGGAGGAGTCCACCGCATGGCCGCAGGTCTCCCGCCCCACCTACCTGGGGGGCCTGGGCTTCAGCATGAAATGGAACATGGGCTGGATGCACGACACCCTGTCCTACATGGAGAAGGACCCGATCTACCGCCACTACCACCACGACCTGCTGACCTTCGGGCTCCTCTACGCCTTCACCGAGAACTTCGTGCTGCCCTTCAGCCATGACGAGGTGGTCCATGGCAAGAAGTCCATGCTGGACAAGATGCCCGGAGACGCCTGGCAGAAGTTCGCGTCGCTCAGGCTGCTCTACACCTTCATGTTCACGTATCCGGGCAAGAAGCTCCTATTCCAGGGCTGCGAGTTCGGCCAAGGGCAGGAGTGGAACTTCGACGCCGAAGTGGACTGGTACCTGCTGGAGCGTCCCCAACATCAGGGCATCAAGCAGATCGTCCGCGACCTGAATCAGCTCTACCAGCAGCACCCGGCCCTGCACGAGGTGGATTTCGACAGCGCGGGCTTTGAATGGATCGATTGCCACGATTCCAGCCAGTCCGTGCTGAGCTACTTGCGAAAGTCCAAGGACGGCAAGCAGATCGTCGCCTGCGCCTTCAACTTCACCCCGGTGCCGCGGGAAAACTACCGCATCGGTGTTCCCCAGCCCGGCTATTACCGCGAGGCCATGAACTCCGACGCCGAGCTCTACGGCGGCAGTAACGTCGGCAATCGCGGTGGCGTCCACGCAGAGCCCGTGAGCTGGATGGGCCGGTCCCACTCCATCCCCATTGCACTGCCGCCGCTGGCGGGAGTGGTGATGGGTCACGAGCCGGGTGTCCCCGCCGACACGCCCGACGACAGTCCGCTGAGCGCTGAGCCCTTGGCGACCGAGGACGGGTCACCACCCGCCGCCAATGGCGGCGACGTCGAGGGCGACGACGGCGGGCAGGTTTGATGCCGAGCGCTCGGGACGCGAACCGGGCTTGCGCGGGATGGGGAGCGCGACGCAGTACCTCTTGCCAGGGCGCTGTTGCCGGCGAGTCCGGCAGCTAACGGCGAAGGCTGTCTGCGCCATGCGGCCGTCCGGCTTGGCGTCGCCGCCCGTCGCCCCAAAGGCCGCCCGGGGGGGACGGGCGGGGGCACCGCGAGAGCCCGGGCGGATGCCGGCCCACGCTCCTTCACTGGGGGGCGCGGCGGGCGGGGGCTGCGCCCTTCTATGGCCGCCCCTGTCAGCCCAACAGGCGCCAGCGCAGCCGCTGGTAGACGCCGCGCCCACTGCAACCTCGACCCCCGCTGCCGCTGCCGCGCCGCATGGCGGGCTGCCGCAGGCGGTTGCCGCCCTGCTGCCGGAGCTGACGCTCGAGCCCAGCCAGGTGAGCGCCTACGTGCGGCGGGTTGATGCCGAGCGCCCCTTGCTAGCCGTGGACGCCGAGCATCCGCGCGTCCCCGCCTCCACCATCAAGCTCGTCACCAGCATCGCAGCGCTGGATCTGCTGGGACCAGAGTATCGGTGGCACACCGAGGTGCTCATCGAAGGGGACGTGATCGCCGGCACCCTGGAGGGCGACCTCAGCATCAAGGGCTATGGCGACCCCTTCCTCGGTACCGAGTCATTCGCTGCTCTGATCCGGGCGGTGCGCGCGAAGGGTATTCGCCACATCGCCGGCGACGTCATTTTCGACAACAGTCACCTGGTGGCGCCCACGGCGGCCCGCGGCGACTTCGACGGCGCCGCTCAGCGCAGCTACAACGCGCTGCCGGCGGCGCTCAGCCTGAACCGGCAGGTGACCGACATCGTGCTCTACAACGACCATGTGCGCGGCGGTGTCGGCGTCTACACGGACCCGCCACTGAGCTACCTGGATATCGACAACGACGCCCAAGTGGTACAGGCACCGTGCCGCGGTCGTTACCATCGACTCAGCGTGCGCTTCAGCACGGCGGGCGGGACGGATGAAGCACCGCCAGCCGGTGGGGCCGATACCTCACAAACCGGCGCACCGGGCGCCGGCGACATCGCGCCACCTGAGCCAGCGCCGGCGGAGACGCCAGTGCTGCCGACCCCCGCCGACGAAACACCAACTGCTGCCGGCGGGACGCCGGCGGCCCCCAGGCTCACCATCAGTGGCAACTTCGCCAGCGAATGTACCGACGAGCGCATCCCGCGCCTGCTCCTGAGTCCAGAGCAGCACGTCGCCGCAGCCTTCGACGCCCTCTGGCGCGAGGCGGGCGGCACCATCCGCGGTGGGCTGCTCGCGGCCGCCGCCCCCGCGAATGCCGAGGTCTTCCACCGCACCGACTCCGAGCCCCTGCACGCGCTGCTGCGGCGGGTGAACAAGTGGTCGGACAATTTGATGGCGCGGATGATTTTCTTGACCCTGGGTACGGCGCACGCAGGGCCTCCGGGCAGCGAGGAGAAGGCCCGCACGGCCTTCGACGCGTGGCTCACGGAGCGCGGCTTCAGCTTTCCGGGGCTCGTCATCGACAACGGCTCCGGTCTTTCGCGCCAGACGCGCATCGCCGCGGCGAGCTTGGGCGAGCTCCTGACCTGGGCCTACCACCAGCCCTGGATGCCGGAGCTGATGGGTTCCATGGCGATCATGGGCGTGGACGGCACCCTCGCCAACCGCATGCAGAGTGAGCCCATCGCGGGCCGCGCCCACATGAAGACCGGCACCGTGCGCGACGCCAGCTGCATCGCGGGCTATGTACTGGACCCAGACGGCCAACGCTGGGTGGTCGTGGTCCTGGTGAACGCCCTACCCGGACAGCGGCTCGCGGCCTGGCATGGTCATGCGGTACACCATGCGCTGCTGCGGTGGCTGTTCGACGGGGCGGATTTGCCCTGACGACATTGTCCGCCGGGATTGGTTTAGCATCCGTACGGTCTTAACCAGCGCGCACGACACAACAACCGCAGTTCATGAACCTCCGGGATATCAAGTACATCCTCGCCGTGGCGGAGACCCGGCATTTTGGCAAAGCGGCAGAGCGCTGCTTCGTGAGTCAGCCCACCTTGTCGGGACAGATCAAGAAGCTCGAGGACCACCTGGGGGTGGTGATCTTCGAGCGCACCAACCGGTCGGTGGAGGTCACGCCCATCGGCGCAGAGATCCTTGGCCATGCCCGAATCTTGGTAGAGCAGGCGGATGCCATCGAGCAGGTGGCGCGTGCGCACCAAGACCCGCTGGCCGGGCCGCTGCGGGTGGGCGCCATCCCGACCTTGAGCCCTTACCTGATGCCGCTGGTGCTGGTCCCCCTGAAGCGCCGCTGCCCCCAGTTGAAGCTCGTGCTGTTCGAGGAGACCACGGAGGCCCTGCTCCGCCGCCTGGACCAGCATGAGCTGGATGCAGCCCTGTTGGCCACACCGACGGCGAACCCCGACCTCACCAGCATCCCGCTGTTCGACGAGCCCTTCTGGCTCGCGCATCCGCGCACACACCCGCTCTACGAGAAGGACGACATCACGCAGGAAGACCTTGAGTCCATCGACCTGCTGCTGCTCTCCGAGGGGCATTGTCTGAGCCACCAGGTCATGGAGGTCTGCAAGCTCGCGGACCGCCCGCGCACCGGCGAAATGGCGGATCTGCGCGCCGCGAGCCTGGAGACGCTGCTCCAGCTCGTCGGTGCCGGCTTCGGCTGCACCCTGGTGCCGGCGCTGGCCATCCGCGGCAGCTGGATGACCGACAGCGGCATCATTGCCCGTCGGCTGGATCTTCCGGACGCTAAGCGCCGCATCTCGCTGGTGTTCCGACGCAGCTTTCCGCGGCGGGCGGCGCTGGAGACCTTCGCCGAGGTGACACTCGCGCAGCTGCCGAACACCGTGAAGGCGGTCAATCAGTGACGGCGCGCGCCACTACCGCAAGCGACAGCGGACCGGTAGAGCACGCCTTCTTCGCCACCGCCGCCCGCAACCTGGAGACTCTGCTGGCGGAGGAGCTGCGCGGGCTCGGCATAGCGAACGCGCAAGATACTCGCGCCGGCGTGCGCTTCAGCGGCGGACTTGAAGATGCCTACCGGGTGCTCTTTTGGTCCCGAGTCGCGAGCCGTGTCCTGATGCCTCTCGCGACATTCGACGCTCCGGACGCCGAGCACCTCTATGACCGGGTGCGAGATATCCATTGGCCGGAGCATCTGGCGCCGGGACGCACGCTGGCCGTGCACCTGGACGCCGTGCGCTCCGGCGTCGAAAACGGCCACTACGGCGCGCTCAAGGTCAAGGACGCCATCGTGGACCAGTTTCGGGATCTCGGTCTCGAACGCCCCAATGTCGACACCCGGCGCCCGGATCTGGCCCTCCGCTGCCGGATCTTTCGCGACCAAGCCACGCTCTACCTGGACCTCGCCGGTGACCCGCTGCATCGCCGCGGCTGCCGTATCCAGGACGGTGCAGCGCCGCTCAAGGAGAACCTCGCCGCCGCCGTGCTGCTGCGCGCCGGCTGGCCGGGCATCGCCGCCGCCGGCGGCGGCTTCCTGGACCCGCTCTGCGGTACCGGCACGCTCCCCATCGAAGCCGGGCTGATGGCCGCCGACATCGCTCCCGGCCTGCTGCGCACCGAGCTCGGCGTGCACTGGGGCTGCACCGGCTGGCGCGGTCACGCTGCGGCCGCCTGGGAAGACTTGCTCGGCGAGGCACGCGAACGCCGTGCCGCCGGTCTTGCGCGGATGGCAAAGCACGGCCCGCGTATCCGCGGCTCCGACCAGGACCCACGGGCGGTACGCGCGGCGAGGGATAACGCCGCCCGTGCCGGGCTCGCCGGTCACCTCCACTTCGACCGTCGCGAACTCGCGGACTGCGCACCCGCGGCGGGAGACAAGCCCGGCCTCCTCGTCACCAACCCGCCCTACGGCCAGCGCCTGGGGGGACAGCATGGAGGTCGCAGTGAAGACGCGGCTGTGCTGCCGGCGCTCTACGCCACCTTGGGTCGGGTTCTGCGCGAGCGCTTTGACGGCTGGCACGCCGCTGTGCTCACCGGCAATCCGGACCTCGGAAAGGGCATGGGCCTGCGCGCCAAGCGCTTCCACACCCTGTACAACGGGCCCATCGAGTGCCGGCTGCTGCACTTTGAGGTCAGCCCGGAGGCCCATGTCTCCGACCGCCCCCGCCCGCTGCCGGCCGCAGAGCGGGGCCCGGGCGCCGACATGCTCGCCAATCGCCTGCGCAAGAATCAAAAGGCGCTGGCCAAATGGCTCCGAAGCGAGGGCAACAGCTGCTACCGCCTTTATGACGCAGACCTGCCGGAGTACGCGCTGGCGGTGGACATCTATGGCTCGGCGGACACCCAGCACCCTGAGCGGCGCTTCGTACACGTGCAGGAGTACGCCGCGCCGCCCGACGTGGACCCGAAGGCGGCGCGCCGCCGCGTGCGCGAGGCATTGGGCGTCATTGCCGAGGTGCTGGCGGTGCCGGAGGAGGACATTTTCTTCAAGATCCGCCAGCGCCAGCGCGGCAGTGCCCAGTACGAGCGCCTACGCCAGACTGCGCGTTTCCATGCGGTGGCAGAGGACGGGCTGACGTTTCTCGTAAACTTCGAGGACTATCTCGACACGGGCCTGTTCCTAGACCACCGCGACACCCGCCGTCTGGTGCGCGAGCTGGCCCGCGACCGTCACATGCTGAACCTCTTCTGCTACACCGCAAGCGCGAGCGTGCACGCCGCCGCCGGCGGCGCCCGATCCACAACCAGCGTGGACCTGTCGCGCACCTACGTGGACTGGGCACGGCAGAACCTGGCGCTGAACGGCTTCACCGGTCGCGACCACCAGCTGATCCAGGCGGACTGCCTGGAGTGGCTCGCCAACGCTCGTGCCTATCGCGGGCGCTTTGGGTTGATCTTTCTGGACCCGCCGACTTTCTCTACCTCCAAGCGGATGTGGGGCACCTTCGATGTGCAACGGGATCACGTGGCCTTGATTCGCGGAGCACTGACCTTGCTCGCGCCGGATGGGGTACTGCTCTTCTCCACCAACCGCCGCCGCTTTCGACTCGACACGTCGGCCCTGGCCGCGGCCGACGGGCCGACAAGCCGTTTGCACATCGAGGACATCAGTGCCGCAACCATCCCGCGCGACTTTCAGCGCAACCCCCAGGTGCACAAGTGCTGGCGGTTGGAGCAGCGGAGCTGAACAGCAGGCGAGCACTAAACCGCAGCGGCGCGGTAGCCTACGCCCCGCCGCGCCGCGGTCGCTCCGGCAAGGAAATATCGATGAAGGTGGTCACAGGCTCGCCGTCTGGCGGCAGCAGCGCATCCCCTGCCCGGCGGAAGACACAACGCCCGTGACCGGTGACGCCGTATTCGGTCCAGGTGCCATCCGGGAAGAACACGCAATCCCCAACCGGCGCCCCGTTCAGCCGGTAGTAGAGCGACCCCATAGCCCAATAATCCACGGGCGAGGCCTGCTTGTAGCCGACTCGAGTGCGATAGGTCCGATGGGTGTGAAAAACCGGGATGGGCAGGTAGCGCTCTGACATCAGCGCATACAGCAGCACGTCCGACATGGCGCCGCCCATGCCACCGCTGCTGACGAAACAACCGACACGGTCGTCCCACGCGTCGTAGATCAGATCCAGGGACAGCTCGCACCCGGACCGCGCCTGAAACCGCAGCGCCGTATCCGGGCTCATCCAGCCGGGGGTGGAGCGCGCCTGGGCGTTGTCACTGTCCCCTGCGACCCGGTCGATGCGCGCGTCGAGCCAGCCCCCCAGCAGATCCCCGACACGCCGCGTGTCAAGGAAACGGCAATCCCGCCATAAACGGGGGTCTGGGCGGTAGCAGTCGCGGGCGTCCACGGACATCGCCGACCAGAGCTGGCCTGCGTAGTCACGGTCCGCCTGGTAGACCTCTTCGAAGCGCCGCGCACCCAGCGCACGTGCCGTTTCCAGCATCAGCAGGGGCATGGGCCAGAGCCGATCAAGCGCGCCGACGGGCGCCTGCTGCGCCTGTGCGACGCTCGCCGCATCCGGCGGCCCCATCAGGAAGCGCCGCCGGTGCTCCTCGGCCGGGGCAGCCGGGTTGGCGGCGGGGTCGTCACGCCAGTCTGCGAACAGCTCCCGCAGGACCTTGTTTTTCAGCAGGTCCAACGCCTCTGCGAGCGGCAGCCAGCACGGCGCACCGGCACCGGTTTCGGGACCTAGGGTAACGCCGTCCGGCGTACAGAAGACCACCAGCACCGTACAGTCGAACTGCTGAAAGGGACCCTCCCGGTAGCGCTCAGCAATGCGAAAGTCGGCGAGCGGCGGCGGCTTTGGTATAGCCTCCCGCGCAAGCTCGCGTCGAGCATCCTCGCGCACGTCTGCGCAGACCGGACCCAGCCCGAACGAGCGCGTACCCCGCCGCAGCCCCTGCACCAGCGACCAGCCGGAGCGATATTCGCGGCTGCGCAGCAGCAGCAGCTTGTTTGCATCCGGGTCGACGCAGAGCACTTGGACCGTCTGCGGCGTGAAGCCCACACGGTCCAGCAGCGCCGTCAACCCGTACCAGATGGTGGCTTTGAGCAGCCAGCGCACCCACTGCACGAGGCGCACCCGGCGGGGCGGCTGCGCTTGCGGTTGGTTGGGCTCCATAGACGGACTGATCTGCTCCACGCTGAGCACGGTGCCGACCCGTGCAGGCGGGAGTGTAAGCGAATGGTGGGCCCCGACCAAGACGCGACAGGACGCATTGCTGGTCGGGATTCGGTGCGCTCGGCTGACCGGGCATGGGCCGATGCCGGCCGCAAGCGCCGGCGACGAGGTCAGGAATCTGCTAAAGCCAACCGTTCCAGATTCTGCAACAGCCGGCGCAGCTCCCGCGCCATGCCCTGTTTGACCAAAGCCGTCCCCAACACCGGCGGTACCGAGAAGGCAGGTGTCAGCTCCGCTCGGTACGCCACCCGCACGCCATCCGGCTGCGGATATAGCCGCCACTCGGTGCGCCCGGCGCGGAAATCGCTGCCCTCGGGCACAATGACCGCCACGAGCCGCTGCGGTGCCTCCTGGACGTCTTCCACCCGCCGCAAAGTGCGGCAAAACAGCTGTTCGACGCAGGCCTCCACCAGCGTCGTGACGCGCGCCGAAAAGGGCGCCGGCGCCGCCTCGACGCTGCTGCGGCGAATGGCCGGGTTCAACGCCGTGAGATTGGCGTAGTCTGTCAGGCGCTCCCGCACTGCCGCAGCGGGCGCGGCGATCTCCATGTCCGCCCGCAGCCGGTAGCGACCATCATCATGCTGCACGTCCAATGCCAACAGCGACTCCGCCGCCGCATGCCCGGGGCCGAGCAAGGCCGCGAACAGGCAGGTTACTAGGGTCAGCAGGTGCCGGCGCATGCTCAAACCTCGCTCAAGCCGCCGTCAACGACATACTCTGAGCCGGTGACGAAGGCCGCCAGCCCCGAGAGCAGAAACAGCGCAACCCGCGCCGCCTCCTCCGGCGTACCAAAGCGCCCGAGGGGGACCTTCTCCTGCACGGCTCCGCCACTGCCGGCCACTGCACGCTCGGCCATCCCGGCGCGGGAGTACACGCCCGAGGCCAGGGGCCCGGGACTCACTGCCGTCACCCGGACGCCCCGCGCCCCCCGCCTCCCCCCCCCCACCCGCACCAGAGAGCGCAGCGCCCCTTTGCTGGCCGCATAAGCCGCTGCCCCCGGCAAGCCGCTCTCCCGGGCAATGGAGGTGTTGAGCACGACTGCACCGCCGTCTGCGATCAGCGGAGCGAGCGCGCGCACCTGCAGCATCGGCCCGCGCACGTTGACGGCGAACTGGCGGTCAACGGCCTCCGCGGTGAGCACAGGCAACGGCTCGAAGCTGGCGGTGCCGGCATTCAGAAAGGCCCCGTCCAAACCACCAAGGCACTCCCGCACCGCAGCTGCCAGCGCGTCTGCCGCCGCCGGATCGCCGGCATCGTTGACGCGTGCCATCACGCCGGGGCAACTCGTCTCCACCGCGGCCAGCCGCTCAGCGGAGGTGCCCGTCGCAAGCACCCGGGCGCCGGCGCCGCAGAGCAGCTCCACCGCGGCGCGGCCGATCCAGCTGCTGCCGCCCGTGACACCACGGCGCTTGCCCGCGAAGTCGAAATCAAAAGTATGGCTCCAGGTGTTTCCCCCCCCCTGTGTGCCGATGGGGTACAACGGGGCCCATACCACG
>NZ_JAIFKJ010000574.1 GCF_019695415.1 Thiohalocapsa sp. | reverse complement strand
CCGTGGCGTGCTGGAGGGCGCGGCCGGGGAGGTGGGGTGAGTAGGGAAGTGGTGAGTGGGTGGGGGATGGAAGGGTCCGGTTGCGGGGGGGGGGGAGGGGGGGCGGGCGGACGCTCAGATGGTATGCCCGTGGCTCAGAGTGTCTTCAGGTATTCGAGGAGCGCCGTGCGCTCAGGCTCAGTGAGCTCGTCGCCGAAGTCGTGCCCCTGGTTACCATAGCCACGACGGGTCGTGTCGTAGACCCACTTCTGCGCTTCCAGACTGGCGAACTGCTCCCGGCCTTGGTCCAGCTCCCGGTACCGCCAGCCGAGCGCGGCCTGGTCGTAGTCCGGCTCGGCGCCATCGTGGCGCCAGTAGGTGGGGCGCTTGCTGGTGTCCAGCAGGGCGGCGATGGTGGGGACGCTGCCGTTGTGCAGATAGGGTGCCGTGGCCCAGACGCCGTCCAGCGGCGGGGCTATATAGCCGCGGCCGGGTACGGCGTCGCCATGGCGGCCATAGAACGAGGTCTCGAACCAGCGGATGTAGTCCTCGGCGTCGTCGACGGCGGCGTTGGCCATCGCCGGGTCGGTGCCGACTTCGTCCAGGCCAACCAGCTTGTTCGGATAGTGCTCGCCGCGGCCGTAGCGGCCATGGCACTCCTTGCACTCGCGGTTGAACAAGCGCTCGCCGTCGTCGGCCAGCGCCTGGTCGATGGGCCAGGGGTAAGCGGGCGCTTCCAGCGTGGCCAGGTAGGCTGCCACATCGGTGAACCAGCGGTCGATCTCTCGCGCCTCCGCGACGCTGTCGGTACAGGTGGTGGAGGCGAGGATCATGGTGCCCACGTGATCGCCGCGGCCCTGACCGTTGTAGAAGACGGCGTGCTTCTTATCCAGGTTCCACCAGGGCGGCACGCTGACGGGCAGGACCTCTGTTGGCGGCAGCTCCATCAGCGGCTCGTCGGACCAGGCGAGCGTCTTCGGGTCGCGGTGGGCCATGAGCGCGAGGGTAATGGCTTGGGCCGGGTTGGCGCCGACGGTGTCGGTCATGGTCCAGGGGGCGATGGCCGCGATCCGATCCGCCCAGTCCGGCCAGGCGGCGGCCTCAGCGTCGCCCTCAACATAGGCGCCCGCCGCCTCCACGTCCATCACCGGGTCGGCGTTGAAGTCCAGGAACTCATTGCCCAGACCGATAACGAGCTCACCGTTGAGCGGCGCGGCATGGCAGCCCAGGCAGTTGCTGGTGATCAGCTCCACGCCGCTGTCCGCGGTGTGGGCCGTGAGCTGGTAGGGCAGCTCCGCATTGCGACCCTCGCGGCCCGGGAGGTCGTATTCCGGCGCCGGCGCGCCGGTGCTGGCCTTGTAAGCACTGTAGGGCAGGCCGCAGGTGACCACGGCGCGATTCAGTAGGGCTTGGCGGCCGGCTGCGGGGTCACCCGGGCGCTGCTCGGCGGGCGGGATTTCGCCGGGCTCGGCAATAACCACCTCCGGCGGCTGCTCGCCGCACGCGGAGAGCACCAGCGCCAGGATACCGGCGGCGAGCGGCAGCGCAAACGCGAGGTGGCTGCGGGAGGAGCGGCGGTTGGTGGGTGGTGTCGGCATAGGGTGCGGGGTTCGGCTACTGCGGGCGGGGTGACGGCGCGTCGATCGCTATGGGCTGTGTTGGAGCAGGCGTTGGTCCTTACGTGGTCCCGACAGGTTGAGGGCGCAACGGGTTCCAATGCCGCTGAAAGCCTGCCGCAGGCATTGAGCCACCAACGGGCGTTGCTGCCTCAAGCTGGTGTCGCTAGGGCGCAGCCGATCGCGGCGCTGTGTGCGCATCTCAGCTGTCCGCGGCGGCGTAGCCGCTCAAGTCCATGCGCCCGCCGCCGGCGATAGGTCTGCCCTGCCGCATGCCTTTGATGGCCACGACGCCGCTCCAGAGCCGCTCGCCCAGCATCAGCTCCTGGTCCGGATGCAATGCATGGATGTCGAGCTGCAGGTCAAGCTCCGGAGCGGCGAGCTGCCAGTGGACGGGATAGGTGGCGGCGCCGTCGGGGCTGCGCCAAGCCGCCTCGCCGGGGGCGAGTGTCAGGGCCCGGCGGCGCAGTACCCGCGTGCCACCGTCCGACGCAATCACCAGACAGGTGGGCACCGGCGTGCCACCGCCCGCGCGGCGGCGCAGCTGAATGCAGAGCAGCTCGCTGCCGTCATCGAGCTGCAGCAGAAAGCGATTCAAGGCCAGCTGCCCGCGGCTGCCGGCGAGCCCGGCGGCGCTGCCCACGGCGTCCCCCCAGAGGTGATCCAGCCAGGCACTGCCGGTGACCCGGGTCTCGGCGCCCGCAAGCAGGAGCTGCCCGGCCAGCTCGAGCCTGGGCGCGGCGAGCCAGCGTAAGGCAGCCGCATTGTCGGCGCTGCCGGAGGGGCGCGCTCCAGCCCCGCTGTCCAGTAGCGTTGCGGCTGGGGTGATCGGGGTCTTCTGCGGCACCAGACGGAGGTCGAGACGGCTGTCGTTCAGCCTGACGCTGAGCTGTCCCGCCCCGGCCTCGGCGCCGCTCACCGCCAGCCGCCAGTCCTCGAGCCACACGACAGGCGGCTCAGCAGTGGCACCCGCGAGTCCGGCGGCCGTGCGGCTCGCACGCTCCGCATGGAGGGGTGCGCCGTCCTCCGGCACCAAGCTGAGGCGGCCCAGCAGCAGGCCTTGCGCGGCGAGCCCCGAGCTCCGCGCATCGGCAGCCTCCGGTCCGCGCAGGCCGAGTCGCACCAGCGTGAGCCGCAGGCCGTAGCGGCGACCGGCACTGTCGCGCAGCTGCCCGGTGAGGTCCCACAGCTCGGTGCGAAAGGCGGGATGTGGACCCAGATCACGCGGCAGCTCGGGCGTCCAGTCGGCGGCGGCGTCAGGGGTCTCGAAGCCGGCCTCGGCCACTGGCGGCAGCGCCGAGGCGAGCGTGGCCGGGTCCAGCAGCCGGGGCGGCGTGGTGGTGCCGCCGGGCCAGAGCAACCAGGCGGACAGCGCGATGACACCGACTGCGAGCCAGGGCGCCGCCCGTTGGATTAGGCGCCGCATGAGCGCTGCTCAATCGGCCGGATGCGGTCAGCCGGCAGGATCATCCCTTGCGCGCCCGTGCATACTCGGCTTCGGCCCGTGGCAGCAATGCGCGCAGCTGTGCGATGCGCCGATCGTCCAGCGGGTGGGTGCTCAGAAATTCGGGCGGCTTGCCACTGCCCTGCTTGCGGTTGAATGCCTGGAAGCGCTGCCAGAACTCGACGGCCTCCGCCGGGTCGTAGCCGGCACGCGCCATGTAGAGCATGCCGAGCTCGTCGGCCTCCAGCTCGTGCACGCGGGAGTATGGCAACAGCACGCCCACTTGGGCGCCCAGTCCATAGGCCTGCATGACACCCTGGCGAGCGCCGGGGGCGTTTTGTGCCAATGCGGCGTCGGCAATAGCGCCCAGCACCTGCAGGCCCATGGTCTGTGACGCGCGCTCGGCGCCGTGTCGGGCGACGACGTGGGCAACTTCGTGCCCCATGACCGTGGCCAGGCCGGCCTCGGTCTTTGTGATGTCGAGAATGCCGGTGTTGATGCCGACCTTCCCGCCGGGCAGCGCGAAGGCGTTGGGGGTGTCGTCCTCGAAGAGCACGAACTCCCATTCGGCATTGGCGACGGGTGCCACGCGGGCGATGCGCTTGCCGACGCGGCGCACCATCTCCGCATCCTTGCCGCTGGTGACCGTGGGTTTTTGCTGCTTGAGCTGGTTAAACGCCTTGAGCCCCATCTGCGCCTCCTGCGCCGGGTCGATCATGATGAACTGCTGACGCCCGGTCTCGGGCGCCGTGGCGCAGCCGGCGATCACGCCGAAGGCGAGCAAGGCTGCGATGAGTAGCTGCGCGGCGGTGCGGGTTAGGGTCTGGAACATGCTGTGGACCTCCATGACTACCAGGCTATGCATCTGGCGTGACCGGTGCGCGACTTGCCGCACGCCGGTTAATGTCGTTAGCCGACTGTGGCCCGCATATCTGCGAGCACGCCCGGCGCTACCGGCGCAAGGCGACCGTCCGCGTCCAGCGTCAGCCGACCGGTGGCCACCTGTCCCACCACGCTCGGCCCGTCGCTGCCCAGGCGGCAGACGTCGCCGTTCTCGATCACGGCCACGCGCGGCACGTGACAGCTGAGGGCGATATCGGCATTGGCGCGCAGGTGGCGCGGTGTGCCATGGGTCGGCACCACCGCCGGCGGCTGTACCCAATCATACAGCCGACGCAGGTCGTCCGCCGCGGGGTGCCCGGAGACGTGCACATGGGCGTCGGCGTCGGTGACCAGCTCGCAGCCCAGGGCGCGCAGCTGCGACTGAACCCGCTGCACCGGCCGCTCATTGCCGGGGATGAGCTTGGACGAGAAGATCACCGTGTCCCCCGGGTCCAGCAGGATGTCGCGATGGCTGTCCGCGGCCATGCGCGAGAGCGCCGAGCGCGGCTCACCCTGGCTGCCGGTGCAGACTGCGAGGACTTCCTCGCGCGGCAGGTAGCCAAGGTGGCGGGCGTCCACCAGCTCGGGCAGATCCAGGGGCCAGTAGCCGGTGGACCGGGCCACTGCAACCATGCGCTCCATGGCCTGGCCAATGACGCCAAAGCGCCGGCCAGTGGCCTCGGCCACGCATGCGAGGGTCACCAGTCGTGCCACATTGCTCGCGAAGGATGTCACCACGACACGTCCGCTTGCGGCCTCCACCACGTCCTTTAGCGGCTGGAAGAGCCCGCTCTCGGAGCCGGTGCTGCCCGCGACCACGGCATTGGTGGAATCACAGACCATCGCCAGCAAGGGCTCGCGGCGCAGGGCACGCAGCCGCAGCGCATCGTATCGCGACCCTATCACGGGCCCATCGTCGAGCTTCCAGTCGCCGGTGTGGAACACCGCGCCGGCAGGGGTTGTGATAAGCACCGCATTGGGCTCGGGAATGCTGTGGGTCATGCCGATGTACTCAACGCCGAAGGGCCCGACTTCGAAGCGGGCGCCGAGAGGCAGCTCGTGTACCGGCACATCGTCGAGGCCGGCGCGGGCGAGCTTGAAGCGGGCGATGGCAGCGGTGAAGGGCGTCGCATAGACCGGGCACTTGAGCCGCTTCCACAGATAGGCGACGGCGCCGACATGGTCTTCATGCGCATGGGTCAGGACGATGCCCGCGAGGCGCTGGCGGCGGCTGACGATAAATGCCGGGTCTGCCATCAGCACGTCGTAGTCCGGGAAGGCGTCGCCGCCAAAGGTGATGCCGACGTCAATAATCAGCCAGTGGCCGTCGTGGCCGTAGAGATTCAGGTTCATGCCGATCTCGCCGGTGCCGCCGAGGGGCAGGAACAGCACTTCATCGGCGCGCGGCGTGGTGTCGGCGGGGAGCGGTGTCATGCGAAGGTGCGGCGGATCGGCAGGAGTCGACGTGAGCGTTTCTGGGCTGGTTAAGACAGCGGCGATGTGCGCGCATTCCGCGCTGGGCATCTTGCCGTGCAGGAAGGTGCGACAGCGGAGGCGGAATGCCGCGTGCGAACGGGCGCTCCCGTCGCCCCGTAAGTCTGCTGCCGTCCGCCCTTCCGTTGTTCCGTGTCAGCCGCCCGCAGCACGGGGCCGTAGTAGACTCGGGGTGGAGGAGTTACATCGTACGGGGCCCGATGGGGGCCGCCGGCACGCCGGCGCCGACGATCTGTCGCGGCGCCGCGGACCATAACCCTAAAAAGAGCAGTTGACCGCTTCAGAGCGTATGCAAATGGCTGTACCGGTTGCGATTGCCACACTGGCTGCATGTCACCCACCGGGTGAGCGCCGCTACGGCCGCCATGGCACGCCCCGCGCGGCGCCTGGCTGCGTTACAACTCCTCGGAATAGAACAGCTATTCCTCGTCGTTGTGCCTTGCCAGGCACCCCGCGGGACGCACCCTGACGACCGTCCAACTACTCTTTTTAGGATAACAGCTCCTGAGGAGGCACCTGTGCGCATGCACATCCGGCAACAAACACTTTGCAGCCTGATTGCCCTGGCCCGGGAGTTCCAGGCCAAAGAAGAGGTCTGCATCCCGCAGGAAGGCAACAGCTCGTCCGAGGACTGGGCAATGCAGATGCTCGCCGACCACGGCGACGATTACAACGTCGGCGAGTTCCGCAGCATCGTCCACGACTTCTCGGAGCGCCAGCGCGCCGAGTTGGTGGCCCTGATGTGGTTGGGCCGCGGCGACTACACCGCTGAGGAATGGGAGGATGCCGTGGACGAGGCACTGGGCGACTACAGTATCCGCGCCGCGGAGTACGTGCTTGCCCATCCGATGGTCTCGGACCACCTCGAAGAGGGGATGATCGCCCTGGACATGCCCTGCGAGTGACGCCGGCGAAGCGTTTGCGCTGGCCGCGACGCGGTTTCCGTGGCAGCGGCATCCTCACCGCGAGCCATCAGCCTCGGTGCGCTGGAAGTCGTCGCGGCAGGATGCCGCTCCCACAGGGCTGAGCGTCAGTGATGGGCGTCCGGTGGTGCGCCGAAGCGCCGCGCGGTCGGGTAGGGGAAGACATCCACCATTTCGCCTTCCCGGATCGCCGCCTGGCGGGCACGCCACCAGGCCGGCTCGAAGACCTCCGCGTGGCAGGCGCGGAAGGCCTTACGGAACCTCGGCTCGGTGAGCAGGAAGGTGGCGAATTCTTCCGGAAACACATCCGAGGGACCCGCCGTGTACCAGGGCTCCTCCGCCAACTCCATCTCCGGGAAGGGTGGCTCGGGGATATCTCGGAAGTTGCACTCGGTCAGATAGCAGAGCTCGTCGTAGTCATAGAAGACAACACGGCCCTGGCGGGTGACGCCGAAGTTCTTGAACAGGAAATCGCCCGGGAAGATGTTGGCGGCCGCCAGCTGTTTGATGGCGTCGCCGTATTCGCGGGCGGCATGGGCAATCTCTTCGTCATCGGCGCTGGCCATGTAGAGGTTGAGCGGCGACATGCGCCTTTCGATGTAGAGGTGCTTTACGACCACCTGATCGCCTTCCACCGTCATGCGGCTGGCGCACTCTTCTCGCAGCATGGTGATGAGCTCGTCCGAGAATCGCGCCCGCGGGAAGGCCACGTGGGAATACTCCCAAGAGTCCGCCATGCGCCCGACCCGGTCGTGCAGCTTCACCAGCCGGTATTTCTCCATCACCTGCTCGGGCGTCATTTCCTTCGGTGGCGGAAAACGGTCCTTGATGACTTTAAACACAAAGGGGAAGGAAGGCAGCGTAAAGACGCACATCACCATGCCGCGGATTCCAGGGGCCACCACGAACTGGTCCGTCGAATAACGCAGGTGTTTCAGGAAATCCCGGTAGAACTCCGCCTTGCCAAACTTCTGCAGCCCGATGGCCGTGTAGAGCTCCGCCTTGGACTTGTGCGGCATCAGGGGGCGGAGAAATTCCACCACTGCCGCTGGCACCTCCGTGTTCACCATGAAGTAGGCGCGCGAGAAGCTGAACACATTGGCGAGCTCGTCGGAGCCGGTCAACAGGGCATCGACATAGAGCCCCCCTTGCTCGTCGTTCAGCACCGGGATGACGAACGGTGTCTGGTGCGCGCCGTTGATGGCCTTGCCGATGATGTACGCCGCCTTGTTGCGGAAGAAGGGTGTCAACAGCACAGCCAGCTGGAAGTTCTGCTGCCGCGCCCGGTTCGGCGGGAAGCGCTCGCGAATGGCGTGCATGACGTTGCGCACGTCTCGGCGCAGGTTCCGAAAGGGCAGCGCGAAGTCCATGTCCCGCAGCACATCGGCAATGACGGCCGCGAAGCCGTGGCGGTCCGGGTAGTAGGGCCGGAAGATGGGCACCTCCGCCTCGAGATGCTCGGTGGAGAGCATGGGCCAGACGAAGATGTAGGCGTTGTTGTAGTAACGGCGGTCGAACAGCCGGCAGAACACGGAGTTGTAGAAGGTCTCGGCCAGCTCCGGCTGATGGTGCTGGGGCAGCAGGCGCGAGTACTCGACCTTGACGCGTCGCCAGAGGTTGTCGTCGGCGGTGCGCAGGTGGAACTCACGGCGCAGCACAGCGACAGTCTCGCTCACGCGGCAGTCGTAGAAGTCGATACGCTCTCGGGCGCAACGGTTCGCGGCGATCCAGTTCGCCTGCTCGAAATGCAGCCGCGCGTCGGCGGTGATGGCGCGAAAGAGACGATAGTGGCGGTCGAAGCCATCAAGGATGGCCTCAGCGAGCTGTTTGGCCTCGATCCAAGCCATTTAGTTGCGCCGCGCTTGCAGTGACTGCTCGGCACCGGGGACGGGGCCGAGGGCCGAGGGCTGAGGGGCGAGGGCCGCACCGACAAGGGCCGGCGAGAGCGGATTGCCGCTTGGCGTGCAGAGGCGCAACTGGCCGACGGCGCCCGGCGCGGCGCGGCGCTCTTGCCGCTGGGCCCTTGCCGAATAGCCGACGACGACAGCTGGCGCCGCCGCCGCGCGCCTACTCATGTCAGCCGCTCCCGGGCGATCAGTACACCGTCCGCGTCCGCATACACCCAGTCACCGGGCTTGACCTGCGCGCCCGCGACTTCCACCGAGAGGTCGCGCTGACCCTCGCCCCGGCGTGTGCTCTTGCGGGGTGTGGCACCGAGGGCCTTGACGCCGAGCGCCATACCGGCGAGCACGGCGGTGTCGCGAACGCAGCCGGTCAGGATCACACCAGCCCAGCCGTGCTCCACGGCGCTCGCGGCGATCAGGTCGCCGAGCATAGCGCAGCGCAGCGAGCCGCCGCAGTCTGCGACCAGGACCCGTCCGTCGCCGGGCTCCGCGAGGGCTTCCTTGATGCGGGAGTTGTCCTCGAAGCACTTGACCGTGACAGCCTTGCCGTCGAACGCAGTGCGGCCGCCAAAGTCGTGAAAGATGGGGGCGCAGACGCCGAGCGCCTCGCCATGGCGATCGTAGAGGTCGGCGGTGGAGAGGTCAGGCATGGGGTGTCTGGTTTCGTCAGCCACGCTTTGGTGGCGGCGGGGTTTCGACATAGGAAGACTGGAGCGAGGTGTGGTGGGAAT
>NZ_JAIFKJ010000230.1 GCF_019695415.1 Thiohalocapsa sp. | reverse complement strand
ACGGCGATCCGCTGGGCCGTCGAGGAGCCGGCAGCGGCCTATGGATGCTGAGAGGTTGCGAAGAAAGCCCGCCGACGATGACCGGACGATCAACGCCCTGCCGAGGCCATGCCGTCGGAGATGGAGAGGAACAGGTCTGACAGGCAGGCGGTGGTGACGGCCTTCTCTCTTCCAATGACGCGTGACCAGGCGCTCGGCTGGATCATGCGCGGTGTATGGCTGGCACGCGCAAGCGCCGCCATGGCGCGGGTGAAAGCTGGATTCTCAGCAGTCGTCCGCGTCGGGGCGTCAAGGCGAAAGACCGTGCGGCCTTCCTTGATAGTCTCCATCACCTCCAGGGTATCCAGCGTCTCTGGGTCTACGGCGGTGGGGTCCGCTGACAGGATCACGAAGTCGGCGAGCTTGCCCGGCTCCAAAGAGCCCTTGGTCGCTTCCTCGAAGTGCTGGTACGCGGGCCAGATGGTCATGGCCTTGAGCGCCGTGATCACGTCGACCCGCTGCTCCGGCCCGACCACCACGCCCGAGCCCCGCGCGCGGCGGGTGACGGTGGCATCGAGCACGCGCATTGAGTCCGGAAAGGCGACCGGCGCGTCGTGGTGGCTGGTGAAAATCATGTCGCGCTCCAGCACCCAGCCCGTGGGCGAGATGTTCTGCCCCTTCTCCGGGCCGACGGTGTGCTCCAGGTGCCAGTCACCCCAGTAGAACGTGTGCATTGGGAACAGCGACGGGATCACGCCCAGCACCTTGAAGTCATCGAGCTGGTCGGCCCTTACGAACTGCCCGTGAATCAGCACCGGGCGCAGCGCATCGGCCTCCGGATGCTTGGCCGCGGCGGCGCGCTGGGCGGCGATGAGCAGGTCCATGGCGCGCTCGCCGTTGGCATGTGTGATGAGCTGGATATCGTTTTCGGCAGCCCATAAGGCGGCGTCGAAGACCTGCTCCGCGGTGGCCGCCGCATAGCCGGAGTAGCCGGGCGGATAGTCGCCGACGACCTTGTAGTAAGGCTCGTCGCGCCAGGCGGTGAATCCCTGTGGGCTGCCATCGATAGTGAGCTTGGCGCCGCCGATGCGAAGGCGCTCTTGGTATGCGCTGCTGGCGCTGTTCTTGATGAAGTCGCGGTCGATGAGAATGTCCGGATAGGTCACGACGTCGATGGCGAAGCCGCCCTCATCCGCGACCTCCCGCATGATGCGCACGGTGTCCGGCGAGGACCGGCCCTCCTGCGCCGTGGTGTAGCCGAAGCGCGCCCAGAGCTCGCTGCCCGCACGCGCAAAGGCCTTGAAGCCGTCGGCGCCGATGGCGGGCAGAATCTTGAACAGCGCGCTGAACATGGCCAGCTCCTCCAGCACGCCGTTCGGCTCGTCGCTGCCCGCGCGGCGGCGGATGACTCCGCCCTCAGGGTCCTTGCTGGACGCGGAGATGCCGGCCATCTCCAGCCCCTTACTGTTCAGTGCCGCGAGATGGCCGGACTGATGAATGATCAGGATGGGATGGTCGCTGGAGACGGCATCCAAGTCGTCGCGGGTGGGATGCCGCAGTTCCTCGAGCTGGGCGTTGTCGTAGCCGAAGCCGATGATCAGCTTCGCCCGGTCGACAGCCTCCTGGTTGGCCGCCACCCAGTCGCGCAGCACCTGCTGGAGCGAGGCGATGTCCGTCACCTCCCCATCCGGCGGCGCCAGCAGATTGGCGGAGAGCGCCTGCAGCCCGCCCATCATCACGTGGCCGTGGGCATCGACGAAGCCGGGCAGCAGCGCCCGCCCCTCCAGGTCGATGAGCTGCGTGTCCGATCCGCGCAGCTGCATCACCTCGTCGCGGCTGCCGACGGCAATGATCCGGCCGTCCTGCTCGGCGATGGCCTCGGCACGCATCGCCGCATCGTTCATGGTCAGGATGGGGCCGCCGCTCCAGATGCGGTCGGCGGTTTGGGCGACAGCGCAGGCGCTGGCGAGCAGCAGGGCGGCTGCCGTGGTGAATCGGATCATCGGAGTCTCCTAAGCGCAGCGAGGTGGGCAGCGAGCGGCGAAGGGTCAAGCATAGGCGCTGCCCGAGGACGCGTCGAACCCGCCCTGGGACAGGCCCGATCTGCCGTATCCTACTGGACCCGTATCGAGTCGATCGAGCTGTTCGTCGAGGACTGGCGCGCTAGCCATACCCCATCTGCCCCGGCAGCCACAGCACGATGCCGGGGAAGGCGATGAGCACGGCGATGGTAAGCACATCGGCGACGAAGAAGGGCGTGACACCGCGGAAGACGTCCTGCACCGAGCATTCCGGGCGCACGCCGGCCACCACGAAGCAGTTGAGGCCGATGGGCACACTGGTGCCGACGGCCCCGAGCTTGCCGAGCACCCCGATGACCCCGCCCGGGCCGCGCACCCGTAGCCCGGAGAAATCCTCCAGGTCAGCCGGCGGCTCGCCCTTGCCCACCAGGTTCTACTGTGGCATCGGCGTGGGCATGAGCAGGGTCGCGTTCCAACGCGCGAGGTCGGCAACGACAATGGGATGCTCGTGCACGGCCTGCTGGATCTCCGCGGTGCGTGCGAGCGACACATCGCGGGCGAACGGCAGCTCCGTCACCGTGATGGTTGGATTCTTGTCGCGGTGGTAGAAGCTGCAGAACTGCGCCATCTCGAAGGCGCCGATGGCGATGCCATCCAGGTTCTCCCGCGCCTTGGAGAGGCCGCCATAGGAGATGTTAAGCCGGAAGTCCCCGTGCGTTTTCGCCTCAACCAGCTCGGCGAGCTTCTCGACGTTCTCGGTGAAGGCGCGGCGCTTGCCCCAGAGCGAGACGTTCCACTCGGTGGCAGCGGCAACCTCGCTCGCCGTCAGTACGCCGGCCATCAGGGCAGCGGTGAGGACGGCATAAGCCGGCGCGGAGCGGTGTGGCATCGGATCATCCTCCAAATCGTCGTGCACCGGTCGCGAGCCGGTGACGTGTCGGCGCGTTGCTCGGGGCGACGCCCCAAGTACCTTGCGAGAGCCGATCTTGGCATGCCGCCCTGTTCTGGGCCAGACTTGCGGTGGTACCGTTCGCTGAACGCTCTGCCGCCGCGCCTCGACGCGCCACAGGACCATGCACGCCCGCTCCCGACCCACGCGCTATGACCAGCTGCTGACACGCCCATGAGCCGCTCGCTGGTTGTCATTGCCGCCCTGTTCGGCCTCATCGCCGTCCTTTTCGGGGCCTTCGGCGCCCATGGCCTGGAGGGTCGGGTGAGTGCGGAACGGCTCGCCGTCTGGGAGAC
>NZ_JAIFKJ010000508.1 GCF_019695415.1 Thiohalocapsa sp. | reverse complement strand
CCGCCTCCAGGCGGCGGAGGTCCGCAGGCGTGTCGATGGTGGAGAGGAGAGGGTAAGAGTTGGGTACAGGCGTAGGCGTGGAGTCGGTCATCGTCTTCGTGACCTCGGGTCGGTCAGTAACCCGTAAAGCCTAGAGCAACGGCCTCTCGGAGGGCACCGTTACACTTGTCCCGAATCAAGCAAAGGCATCACACAGCGGCGTTTCAGCGAGATTGTCCGACGGACCGGCGGCAGAGGAGAAGGCCGGCTGAGGCGCCGGGGTCAGACAGGCGCCAATGCCAGGTGTGCAATGGTCGCCAGCGGTCGCCCCGCCGCAGCCAATGCCGGCAGCGCCGTACGCATGCGCCGGCGCCAGGGGAGAAGCCGCAACAAGTCCGTCTCCGCGACGTAGCGAAGCCGCGGGGCCAGCTCGACATAATTCCGCGTGTTCGCAATCGCAAACCGAAAGCGCACACGCATGCGCCGAAAGCCGTCTCCGAATCGCGCGAAGGCGAGCAACGCCGGGTGATAGCCGTCCACCAGCACGTCTGCGCCGGCAGGCGCGAGCGCGGCGATGCCGCGCAGGGTCGCCACCACCTGTGCACGCTCCAAATAGGGCAGAATGCCCTCCAGCATGAAAATGGGGCGGTCGGCGCCCAGGTGCCCCGAGAGGTCTCGCAGTCCGTCGGGCAGCGCTGCCGTCATATGGGCGATGCCGGACGCAGGCGGGAGAAGCCTCTCGCGCAGCTCGGTCACGGCGGGAAGGTCCGCACACAACCACCGTGCGCGGTCGGTGCCCACACGTTGCGGGAGCGTGTCGAGACCACAGGCCAAGACCACCACCGTCCGGGGTTGCGTCGCTCCCGCGAGCAGTGTCCGCAGCTCACGTTCCAGCACCACGGAGCGGGCAATGCAGAGCCGCATCGTGAAGCGGTCGCGGCCGACGGTACGGGCGTCTAGGCCCAGACGCTCCGTCAGCGCCCGGGCGGCTGGGTCATCGAATGGCAGCTCCGGCAGCAGCCTCGCCGCGTGCGCTCTGGCGTACAAAGGGATGAGCAGCGTCCGGCTGACGCCGCCGAGGACGTCGTCCGCCCCGCTGACATCGACAGCCGGAGCTCCTGGATTGGGGCCGGACACGGTCACCGTCATCACCGCGGTTCGGCGTGCACCAAGAGCGGTGCTGCGGGCACCAGCATGCCGGCGAAGCGCGGTGGCACAGGCGCCGTATCGGGCGTCGCCGGCCGCAGCCGGAAGGCTTGGATCAGTTGCGCGATCACCAGCACGCCTTCCAGCATTGCAAAACGTCGGCCGATACAGCTGCGCGGGCCACCGCCAAACCCAAGATGGTGCGACTGCATCATGGCATCGGCGTTGAAGCCGTCGAACCGCCGCGGCTCGAAGCACTCCGGCGCGGGCCAGTGGAGCGGGTCGCGGTGCAGCGTTGGGATGCTCAAAAGCAGTTGATCACCACGCCGGATCCGGTAACCGCCGAGGGCATGATCGGCGATGGCCTCACGCAGCAGGATGGGCGGCTGCGGGTAGAGGCGCAGCGCCTCCAGCAGCACACCCCGGGTGAGCGGCAGCTGGTCAAGATCCTCCAGGCGGTGCGGCAAATCGCGGCCGGCTTCGGTCTCTGACTGCAAGGCCGCTTGCAATCCAGGCTCCCGGGCAACGTGATAGAGCGCCCAGGCGAGCGCAATAGCCAGGCTGTGGTGACCGGCTATGAGCATGGTCATGAGCTCGTCACGCATCTCTTCCGCGGAAAAGTGGCTGGAATCACGCCGGCGCTGGAGCAGCCACTGCCCCAGCAGGTCCGCAGGCTCGTCCGAGTCGGCTAGGTCGCGTCGTCGCGCGGCAATGATTTGGTCCAGGATGGCATTGGCCTCGGCAATGCGCCGGCGGAAGCGCCGATTTGCCGGGGTGGGCCATGCCAGGGGCGGCGCCAAGAGCGAGCTGCCGCGACGCACGAGGTCATCCAACAAAGCATGGATAACTCCGCTGACGCGGGCTAGGCGTCCATCCAAGCGGTCGCCCTTCAGGCGCAGGCCGAAGATGCTGTCCAGCAGGCTCACGAGCGTGGTGCGCGAGAGCTCGGTAACCAGATCGCGCGGGCCCGCCCCTGTCCCCTCATGACGCCAGCGCTCAATGGTCTGGGCAATCGCCCGGCGCATGGCCGGCACATAACGGGGCAGGCTGCCGGCGGTGAGCGCCGGATTGGCGAGACGGCGGTGCCGCTTCCAGCGCTCGCCGTCGTTGATGAGCAGCCCCTCGCCGGTGACGGCCGCGAGCCGACGCATCAGGCTGCCCTTGCGGTAGCACCGGTCCTTGTCGAGCAGAATGTCCCGCATCAGGGGCTCTGCATTGACCTGCAACAGGCGGAAGCCCGCGGCGTCCAGACGCACGACCGGACCCGCCGCGGCGCCGTTGGCGAAGAGCCGCAGCAGGTCACGCCGCAACAGCGGTGGCAGCGAGCGGTGCAGCGGCAGCATGCGCGGGCGCTGCGGCGCCCCGACAGCGGGCTGCCGGCTAGGGGCCGGCACGGCTGGAGATCTCGACGCGGTATCGTTCGCCGCCGCGGACTCGGAACTGCTGAGGCGCGATTGCATCGCCCGACATGACTCCAAACAGATCAGGCGGCCCGGCGCCGCCGGGCCGCCCCAAAAACTCATTAACAACACCCAGCGAGCCCGCAGCAGAGTCGACGACGTCCCCGGCCGGTACATGCACTCGCCGAAGCGCCGGCGGCGAGGGATCGCCACCGGCGCTTCGGCGTAAAGGATACGTGATATAGCGTTGGACTGCGGCGTGGCACCGCAGCGGCAATGGCGCCGACCTGAGGGTCGGCGCGCGCCGTGACCGGTTCGCCACTGCAGCGCATGGCCCGCCGCGCTCGCGCGGCAATGGTTGGCACCCTTTTGGGTCCGGCTGCGCACCGCGACGACCACGCCGCGGTACGCCCCATGCCGATCAAACCATGCGCTTCACCGGGACCGGCTTCAGCCGATCGACTGGTCGGACAGCTTAGGCGCCGCCGAGCCAGTTGAAGTCGGCGCTGCTCAGCAGGATGAAGTGGATCAGCAGGGCCAGAATCAACAGGAAGCCGAAAAGGGCCACCAGTGTCCTGCGCGGATCGAAGATCTGCCAGATCTTATGCATGTGTCATCTCCGAATGATTATTGTGGCGTGCCGCAATTGTTGTTGTGCGATCAGCCACGGAAGTTGCAATTGAGCTAGGAAAGGCGCGGCTTACAGCCAGGGGCGCCAGAACCA
>NZ_JAIFKJ010000291.1 GCF_019695415.1 Thiohalocapsa sp. | reverse complement strand
GCCTGGTCCGTCGGCCCGGCGCATTGCCGGCACAAGCCCGCGCCCGGCCGACGGACCAGGCGCCCATTACTGCGAGCACCAGGACCACCAGCTCCAGCAGGGTGTCGTAGCCACGGAAATTCAGCAGTACGGCGGTCACCGGGTGGGAGACGCCGCTTTCGTCGATGCGCTCGGCGACGGCGGCCGCCAGCCCCGGTGCCGGCTCTGACAACGACAGCACCGCCAGCGCAAGTCCACCAAAGACCGCTAGCAGCGCCAGCGTCAGCAGCACCCGCGCGGCGGGCGGCAGCGCTTCCACCGCGCGCGCAGAGGCGGTGGGGCCGGCCTGCTGCTGCGCCCTAGCCCGCGCATGCTGATCTGACTCCTGACGCACTGTCATACCTCGTCCCCCTCCGCGTCTTGGCGATGCTCGCGCCCGCGTCCAATGGGCGGCTCCAGGCGCACCAGCGCGGCCAACAGCAGGGCGCCGGTGACGCCAGCCCCGATGGCCATCTCGGCGAGTGCCACGTCCACGGCGTAGAGCCGTGCCCACACCAGCGCTAGGACCAGCCCGAAGGCGATGAAGAGCACCACCGCCCGAAACAGCGCGGGCGTGGATAGCGCGCGCCAGGCCAGCCAAAGCAGGAGCAGCGCGAGTACGCCGTCCAGCGCCCAGGCGAGGATCAGCCCTGCCATGGTCTGATCCGCCGAGCCCTGGCCCAGCTCGCCACCAGTTGGCTTGCAGCGCCGGACGCCGTGAGCACCAGGAGCCAGATCACCAGCAGCTTGCCCGCGGCAGCCCCGGTCTCCGCCCGCAGCATGAGCCCGAGCACGATCAGTCCCAGGCCCAGATTGTCCGCCTTGGTGAGGGCATGCAGGCGGGTGTAGACATCGGGAAAGCGCAGCAGCCCGACTGTGCCGGCAAAGAAGAAACCCACCCCTGCGAGCAGCAGCGCAATGGACAGGCTAACGATCATCACGGCTGTCCTGATCAGGCGTCGCGGTCTTGACGCTGGCGGTAAAAGCGATGACGGCGATGACCGCCAGCAGCGCCAGCACCAAGGCGACGTCACGCAGTGCGGGTAGCTCGAGCGCCTCTGCCAGCAGCAAGAGGATCGCGGCGGATGTCGTGCCAAAGAGCTGCGCGGCCAGCATGCGATCCGCCGCTGTGGGCCCATGGCGAACCCGCCAGAAGCCCGCGGCCAGCGTCAGCAGCAGAAAGAGCGTCAGTGCGAGATAGAGCGTGGTCATACGTCTTGCTCTGTGCTGTGCTGCCAGACGTTGGGTGCCGGTGCCTGCGGCGCTTGAAGCGCGACATCGAAGATCCACGCGACCTGCGCCTCCAGCAGCTCCAGCTCGTCCTGATAATTCCGCGTGGCGTCGAGCACGTGCACCCGAAGCCGCGCGCCGCTCACCGTCGCCAGCGTGCCCGGCATCAGGCTCACCAGGCTCGCCAGCATCACCGGTGCCGGGCCCGGCGGCAACCGTAGGCGATAGTCGAACACCGATGGCGCAAGCGGCATGCGCGGCTTGAGCGCCCGCACCGCCACGTCGATGCCGCCGTAGAGCGACTGCCAAAGAAAGAACGGCAGCAGCACCAGACCCCGTAGCACCGTCGGCAGCAGCGCGCGCGGCTTGCCCGCGTCCCGTGGCTCAGCAATGGCAAGCGGCAACATCGCCGCTGCGGCCGCAATACCCCCGCCGAACATCAGCCCCGCTTGGCGGCCGTCCGTCAGCAGCCACCAGATACCCAAGAACAGCGTGAACCGGCCCAGCAGCCCTGCCAACTGCGAGATCATGTCGCCCGCCGGCACGCGGTGTTCCGGGCGCGCAATGTTGCATTGATCATCTCTACCTCCTGGCAACGACCTCTCGGGCGCGCACAGCCCGCGCAGCGCATAGCTTGAGAACCTCGCGTCCGGGTGTCCAGCGCCATGTTGGCGCTACCCCTACCCGCGTCTCGGAACTCGCCGGACTGGCTCGATGCGGTGGTGCGGGAGTTGAAAACAAGACGGTAAACATGGTCTCGTCCGCAATGTGCCCAATGCGCCATGCCAGACATGCCGGAAGCCGTCGTGCTGACCGCGTCAAGGTCAAGGCGCGAGCGCAGGGGAGTGAGCCGGTGCGTTTTTCGTTGTTCTGTTTCATCTGCACGTTGCTTGTTGCGATTGGGGGGGCATCTGTCGCGGCACTGCCACCGCCGGTGCACGGCTTCAGGGTCATCGCGAACTGGCCTCATGACCCCCGAGCCTTCACCCAGGGTTTGGTAGTGGTGGATGGTACCTTGTATGAGTCCACTGGCGGCTATGGCGCGTCGAGCCTTCGGCGTGTCGACTTGACCACGGGCCGTGTCATCCAGCAGCGCGCGCTGCCGGATCGGCTCTTCGGCGAAGGGCTCACGGTGTGGGGTGGCGAGCTGGTGCAGCTCACTTGGCGTGCGGGGCGGGTGCTGCGTTATGAGCGCTCCACGTTCTCGCCGCTGAGCGAGCTGCCACTTGCCGGCGAGGGCTGGGGGCTGACGCATGACGGCACGCACTGGATCGTGAGCGACGGCAGTGCGGCACTGCGCTTTTTGGATCCGGTCTCTGGCGCCGAGGTGCGCAGGGTAGAGGCGCGCGACGGTGCACAGGTGGTGTCGCGCCTGAACGAGCTGGAGCTTGTCCCCGTGCCGGTCAAGCCCGTGATGGCCGGCGCAGAGCCAAATGAAGTGGTGAGCACGCGAGAAGAGATCTGGGCCAATATATGGCATCAGGATCGGCTGGTGCGTATCGACCCAGCTGACGGGCGTGTGCTGGGGTATGTGGATCTCACCGGACTCTGGCCGCGCTCGGAGCGGCCGCATCGAGAGGCGGTGCTGAACGGCATCGCGTACGACAGCAAGCAGAGCCGATTGCTGGTTACCGGCAAACATTGGCCGCGGCTGTATTGGATCGCGGTGCCCGGTCTTCTGCCGGCGCCTGAAGACGGTGCGAACTGACCGCGGCTATTCCGCGGAGCCCGGGCCCCGACTGCCGATGCAGCCTGGTCGCGTCCAACCCGCGCCCGCTCGTCTTGCCCTCCGGGTCATGGTCCCTGCTGGGGAGGTTGCCGGTGCTGGTCTGGCCGAATCCCTGACGGTGACCACCCGGCTTCCGCTAGAATCTGGCGGCTTCAGCCCTCCACAGCCGCCGACACCACGATGCTAGATTCAGCCTCGACGCATAGTCGCCAGTCCGATGTGGACCTCTACCCTCTCCTCTCCACCATCGACACGCCTGCGGACCTCCGCCGCCTGGAGGCGG
>NZ_JAIFKJ010000556.1 GCF_019695415.1 Thiohalocapsa sp. | reverse complement strand
GTCCGGCGCATCGGTCTCCAGCACGATGGCCTCCATCGGCAGCTCGGCGGCAAGCCGGCGCAGCTTCGAGGAGCGCTCGAAGGTGAGCATGCCGCCGAAGCCCAGCCGGAAGCCCAGGTCGAGATACTGATGCGCCTGCTCCAGGCTGCCGTTGAAGGCGTGCGCAATGCCGCCCGTGACGCCCGCCTGCCGCAGCAGGCCGAGCATCACATCGTGGGCCTTGCGTACGTGCAGCAGCACCGGGAGTCCAGCAGCGGCGGCGATGGCGAGCTGCGCGGCGCACAACTGCCGCTGGCGCTCACGGCCGGCGGTGTCCTTCTCCAGCGCGAAGTCGAGGCCGATCTCACCGACCGCCAGGGGGTGATGTTCGGCGAGCGCGGCTTCCAGCGCCGGCAGATCCGCGTCGGCGTGGCGGTCCATGAAGACCGGGTGCATGCCGAGCGCGGGGTGCAGCATAGCCTGATCGGCACAGAGCGCAAGCAGCTTCGGCCAGCCGGCACGGTCGATGGCCGGCACGACGATGTCGCGTACGCCGGCCTCCCGACACTGCGCGAGGACGCGGTCTCGGTCGGCATCGAAGTCGGACACGTCGAGGTGGCAATGGGTGTCGATCAGGTGCATTGGTGACCGTCAGGGCGAGGCACTAAGATGGGCAGGAACGCGGGCGGCCGGGGATGACTCGCCAATCCTACTGCACCCGCTGCCGCCCCGCGCCGACCCGACTGACACCACGGAGGCCACCCTTGGGACTGCGGCAACGCGACACCGAACACCACACCTACGGCGATTACGTCAACTGGCCCGAGGATGTCCGGTACGAGCTCATCGACGGCGTCGCCTACCTGATGGCGCCGGCGCCGACCCTGGAGCATCAGGACATTGCCGGGGAGCTCTATCTCCAGCTGCGCTTGGCGCTGGATGATAAACCCTGCCGCGTCTACATCGCCCCGGTGGACGTGCGCCTGCCGAAGGCGGACGAGGCGGACGAGCTCATCGACACCGTGGTCCAGCCCGACGTGCTGGTGGTGTGCGATCAAGGCAAGCTGGACCGCCGCGGCGTGCGCGGCGGCCCGGATCTGGTGGTGGAGGTCCTCTCCCCCAGCACGGCCAGCCACGACCATGTGAAAAAGCGCCGCGTCTACGAGCGCGCCGGCGTGCGCGAGTATTGGCTGGTGCACCCGGGCGACCGTATGGTCACCATCTACCGGCTCGGGACAGAGGGCTACGGCAAGCCCGGGGTGCAGGAACTGACGGGCGAAACGCCGGTGGGAGTGCTGCCCGACGTCAGCATCCGTTGGGATGATCTGGTGTCTCGCCTGCCGGCGCCGGAGGATTGAGGCGCAAGTGCTGCTGCGCTTCCGCGGAGTACCGCCCGGGTCGTCAAGGGTTCGCCCGATCGTCCCGCATCGCCGCCCGGATCGCGGCCACCAGTCGCCGCAGCGCGGCATCCGCCGGCACCGCTTGGCCCATGAGCCAGTCATGGATGATCTGATCCTGGTAGCCCAGCAGGCGCACGAAATCGGCGCGACTGGCTTCATCCAGGTCCGCAAAGCCCACTTCGAGAAAGCGGTTCAACAGGAGGTCCAGCTCCAACATCCCACGCCTGCATTGCCAGCGCAGCCGCGCGGCTTGCGCGACGATCTCGGCGGCGGGAGCATCGGTTAAACGCATGGCAGCGTGCCGGCGCGGGCTCAGACGGACTTCTCCAGCATCAGGTCCTTGATCTTACCGATGGCCCGGGTTGGGTTCAGGCCCTTGGGGCAGACCTCGACGCAGTTCATGATGGTGTGGCAGCGGAAGAGCTTGTAGGGCCCCTCCAGCGCATCCAGGCGCTCCTCCGTGGCCTGATCACGGCTGTCGGCGAGGAAGCGCCAGGAAGCGAGCAGTGCTTGCGGACCATGGAACTTATCCGGATTCCACCAAAAGGACGGGCAGGCGGTGGAGCAGGCGCCGCACATGATGCACTCGTAGAGTCCGTCCAGCTTGTCCCGATCCTCGGGCGACTGGCGGATCTCTTGCTCCGGGAGCGGCTCTTTGCGGATCAGATAGGGCTGCACGTTGCGGTACTGCTCGTAGAACTGGGTCATGTCCACCACCAGGTCCCGGATCACCGGGCGGCCCGGTAGCGGGCGCACCTGGATCGGGCGCTTCAGCTCAGACACGGGCGTAATGCAGGCGAGCTTGTTGCTGCCATTGACATTCATGGCATCCGAGCCGCAGACGCCCTCGCCGCAGGAGTGCCGGAAGGAAAAGCTCTCGTCCTGCTCTTTGATGGCGAGCAGAGCCTCGCGCAGCATCATGCCCGGCTGCTCCTCGACCTCGTAGGTCTGCATGCGGGGCTTGTTGTCCTGCTCGGGGTGGTAGCGGTATATGCTTATTTGCATGGTCTGAGTATCGAGTAGCGAGTGACGAGTATCGAGGGGCGAGCAACGATGTGCGGACAGCGGCTTGTCCGCCTCGCCCCTCGCTCCTCGGTACTCGATACTTCCTGATCAATAGACCCTCGCCTTCGGCGGAAAGCTCTCCACCGTCAGCGGCTTGGTGCGCACGGGCTTGTAGTCCATGCGGTCGCCGTCGCGAGCGTAGAGGCTGTGCTTCATCCACTGCTCGTCGTCGCGCTCCGGATAATCCACGCGGGAGTGTGCGCCACGGCTCTCCTGGCGGTGCAGCGCGGACATCAGCGTCGCCATCCCCACGTCCACCAGGTTGTCGAGCTCCAGGGCCTCGATGCGGGCGGTGTTGAAGGTGCGGCTCTGATCCTTCAGGCGTACGTGCTCGACCCGCTGGCGCAGGGCCTTGAGCTTTTCGACCCCCTCCGCCATGGTGGCGTCGTCGCGGAAGACGCCGCAGTGGTCCTCCATCAGCTTGCGCAGATCGGCTTTGGCCGCGGCCACGGACTCGCCCTCGCCACTGCGGTCCCAGCGACCGAGCCGCGTCAGCGCGGGCTCGATGTCGGCGTCGCGCATCGGCCTATGGTTCGGATTCTCGGCAACATACTGCAGGATATCCGTACCGGCGGCGCGGCCGAATACCAAGATGTCCAGCAATGAATTGCCGCCGAGCCGGTTGGCGCCGTGCACCGACACGCAGGCGCACTCGCCGGCCGCGTAGAGCCCGGGCACGATCTCTTCCGGACCGTGCCTTGCTGGTGCTACGACGCGGGCGAAGCGGTCCGTCGGAATGCCGCCCATGGCGTAGTGGGCCGTCGGGAAGACAGGGATGGGCTGCTCGGCGGGGTCGATGCCGAGAAACACGCGGCAGATGTCCGTGATGCCCGGCAGGCGGCGGTGGACCACGTCGGCGCCCAGGTGATCAAGGCGCAGCATCACGTGGTCCTTGTTCGGCCCGCAGCCGCGCCCCTCGCGAATCTCCGTCACCATGGAACGGGCGACCACATCGCGGCTCGCCAGGTCCAGCGCCCTCGGGGCATAGCGCTCCATGAAGCGCTCGCCGTCGCCGTTGATCAGATAGCCGCCCTCGCCGCGAGCACCTTCGGTAATAAGCATGCCTTTTCCGGCAACGCCCGTCGGGTGGAACTGGTAGAACTCCATATCCATCAGCGGTACGCCGGCGCGCAGCGCCATGGCCATGCCGTCGCCGGTGTTGATGAAGGCGTTGGTGGTGGTGCGGAACACCTGGCCGTGGCCGCCGGTGGCGAGCAGCGTCGCTTTGGCCTCGATGACCAGCGTCTCGCCGGTCTCGATCTCCAGCACCAGCGCGCCCAGAATGGCGCCCTCCTCGTCCCGGATCAGGTCGATGGCGAAGTATTCGTCGAAAAAGTGCGTGCGGGCGCGCACGTTCTGCTGATAAAGCGTGTGCAGGATGGCGTGGCCGGTGCGGTCCGCCGCGGCACAGGTGCGCGCCGCCTGGTCGCCGCCGAAGTTCTGGCTCTGCCCGCCGAAGGCCCGCTGGTAGATGCGCCCGTCATCAATTCTGGAGAACGGCACGCCCGCGTGCTCAAGCTCATAGACTGTCGGGATGGCCTCGCGGCACATGTACTCGATGGCGTCCTGGTCGCCCAGGTAGTCGGAGCCCTTGACGGTGTCGAACATGTGCCAGTGCCAGTCGTCCGGCAGCACGTTGGCAAGCGCCGCGTTGACCCCGCCCTGGGCTGCCACGGTGTGGGAGCGGGTCGGAAACACTTTAGACACCACGGCCACGCGCAGGTCGGCGCTCGCCAGGCGCAGCGCGGCGTTCAGCCCGGCGCCGCCGGCACCGATGATCAGCGCGTCGAACCTGCGATGCGGAATTGGGCGAAGGGGATCGGGCACGCAGCTGGCCTCCTGTCTTGGTTATTGCAGGGCGCGCGCGGCGATGATGGCCTGCGCTGCCCAAAGCCCGGAGGCCAGGAAGACGAAGCCCACCAGCGTCATGGCCGCCGCCCTCAGCCCAATGGGCTTTATGTAGTCCATGAACACATCCCGGATGCCCACCCAAGCATGCGCGAGTAGGATCGGGACAAACAACAGCAGCCCGAGCGCTACCCAAGGACTCGCTGCCCAGGCCACCAGCTCCGCATGGCTAGCCGGCCCCGCCAGCATGAAATAAAGCGCCAGATAGATGCCGAAGAGGCCCAGATACACCGCCGTCGCCCGCTGCAGGAACCAGGCTTTCAGTCCGGAGGCGCGGCGACTCACAACAGCATGCCCCCGGCCACGACGACCGTCAGCGCCAGCGCCGCGGTCAGCGCTGTCCAGGCCGTGGCGCGGGCCGTCGGCCGGTCCACGCCGATGCCGAGATCGATCACCAGATAGCGGATACCGGCAATCAGATGGTGCAGCAGCGCCCAAGCCATCACCAACAAACCCACTTGCACCAGCGGATGGCCGAGGAAGGCCGCGGATGCCGCGAAGCCAGCTGGACTCGCCAGCGCCTGCGCGAAGAGCCAGGCGAAGACCGGGATAGACAGCACCATCAACACGCCGCTGATACGGTGCAGGATGGATACCACCGCCGGCACCGGCAGGTGGATACGCCACAGCTCCAGAAAGACGGGTCGGCTCGTTGTCATGGTGTCCTCGGATGTGCGGCGACGACTCGCGCCGCCGTCTCAAGGTGGTGTGACCGCGCCGCGGACGGTTCGTTTTGGTTGTTATCGCGGGCGGAGACCGGGCAGTTTATCCGGTCTCTGGCCTTGGACGCCGCGACGAGCCCGGGGCGCAGGGGCGATAGCAACACTTCTGCGACGGAGCAGCGTATAGCCGCCCTGCCCTCGCCACAAGCGGCGCGGGCCAATAGTCAGCATGCCAAGAGCCGATCATGGCCCATACCGACTGATTGGCCGTCCTGGCCGGGGCCGGATCAGACCGCGCTAGGACACTGTGCCCGCAGCACGCAGTCGCCGCAGCGTGGTCGGCGGGCGCGGCAGATGTCCTTGGCATGGCGCACGATGAGGGCATGGTATTCGTTGAACAGCGCCGTATCCGGACCGAGCGCTTGTTCGAACAGGCCCCGAATGACCTCGTAGCCTGCGCCGTCCTCCAACACGCCTAAGCGCACAAACAGCCGGCGCGTGTAAGCGTCGACGACGAACACCGGCCGGCCAAAAGCATAGAGCAGTATGTCGTCCGCCGTCTCGGGGCCAATGCCGTGCATGGCGAGCAGACGCCGGCGCAGGCTTGCGGTGTCTTCCGCGGCCAGCGCCGCTTCGCCGCCGGCTTCAAGCAGCGCCGCGCAGAAAGCCCTGAGGCGCGCGGCCTTGACGTTGAAATAGCCGACGGGGCGGAGCAGCTCCGCGAGCTCCGTCTCCGCCAACCCGAGCAGCGCCTCCGGCGTGAGCGGGATGCGCTCGGTGAGCCTTGCGAGCGCCTTCTCGACGTTGGTCCAGGCCGTGTTTTGCGTCAGCACGGCACCGAGCATGACCTCGAAGGGTGTATCCGCGGGCCACCAGTCTTGATGGCCGTGGGCGGCAAGCAGCGTGCCGAAGATCTCTCGCAAACGCTCGGGGGTCGACGCCGGCACAGCCGCGGCGACCGCGTTGAAGCCGCCATCCGCAATCACGGCGCCGGGGCTCCGGTTTGCCTGATGCGACCGCGAACAGCGCGATCCAGAGCATTGCACACGGCGGTCGGACGCATGCGCCGGGCGCTGATGACAAGCTGAGATGCTCGCTGCATCGTCCGGTGCGCCCCAGAGGTCAGACCCGCTTACCCTTGGGAATCACGACAATACCGTCTGCCGACACGTCAAACCTGGCCGCGTCCGCCGCACGGTCGAAGCCGATGTGCTCGCCGGGGCCAATCACCACGTCCTTGTCGCAGATGCAGCGGCGGATCTGGGCGCCCTCGCCCACCTTGACGCCCTCGAACAGGATGGCCTCGTCGACGATGGCACCGTCCTCGACCTCCACCTGCGGGAAGAGCACGGAATGGCTGACGCCGCCGCCGCGGATGACGGTGCCGGCGGCGAGCATGGAGTTGACGAAGATGCCCTCGTTGCCGGACGTGGCGCCGGGCACAGTCCGCGCCGGCGGATACTGACCTTGGTAGGTCAGGATGTTCCAGTCCGGCTGATACAGGTCCAGAGGGGGCTCCGCCTCCAGCAGCGCCATATTCGCGCGGAAGTACGCATCGGTCGATGCGAGGTCGCTCCAGTACTGATCTGGTGTCACCCGGCCGCGCTCGCCGCCAAAGCGGTAGGCACAGACGGTCTCCCGCTCCAGCAGCGGCGGCAGCAGGTGCAGGGCGAGGTCTGCCCCCGCGCCCGGCGGCGAGCCTGCGTCCGCCGCCGGCGCCGCCTCGACCTCGGCGGCCGCCAGGGCGTCGAGCTCTGCGAGCAGCAGCGCCTTATCCACCACATAGACCCCCATTGGCGCGTCGAAGCTTTCCGTCCCCTCCGCTCGCGTTGTCGCCTCGGAGGCTATCTGGGGCTCCTTTTGGGGATGCACCCGCGGCGTCAGCGCGCAGATGCGGTCGGCGGCGTCGCAGCGCAGCGCCACAGCGCCGTCTGCAACGCTGCCGCCCGCCGGGCGCACAGCACAGGTGACGCCCGCCCGCTGTTCACGGTGGTAGCCGATAAGCTCGGCATAGTCCATGCGATACACGACACCGCCGTCCAGCAGCAGTATCTGCTCGGCGCGGGAGCGCTCGATGAGATAGCGGTTCTGGCGCAGCGCGTCCAACACACCGAGGTACCACCCGCCGCCATCACGCATCTGCGGTGGTACAGCGGTGATGAACTCCCCCAGCTCCGCATTGAACAGCGACCAGGCATCGCGCAGGTGCTTATGCAGCGAGTGCGATTTGTACTGAGTCAATACCAGCACCTGTCGCAACCCGGAATGCAGACAGTTGGCCAGCGTGAAATCGATGACCCGGTACTTGCCGGCGAAGGGCACCGCGGCCTTGGTGCGCTGCTGGGTGAGCGGCGCCGGGGCGCCGCGCTCGATGGCGAAAACAAACGTTAGGGTCGCGCTTGGCATGATCTCGCTGCGCCGGATCCAGTCGCGCCGCACCGCACCTGTGCAGCCTACGGCTCGACTGTCCTTGAATTTTGCGGGCGGTCGGAGAGCCGACCGCTATCGCTTGGGCCGGTATTTCTGCTGTCGTCGGACGACGGCGTGTCAGCCGCAGAAGCTGGGCGCCGGATCAGTCCAGCCCGCGCCCGACAGCGCCGGCAGCCCCATGAGACCGCTGTCGCCGTTGACGATGCTGACGGCATTGTAGACCAGCGCGCCGGCGCCGAGGGCCAGCGTCAATAACAATAGGACGCGGTGCGCCAACGACGACAGCGCATGCCTGCGCCCCGATCGCGTCGTCGTGTCCTGGCGCCGGGGTCGGTGGCCGGCTGCTTGATCCGGGCGTTGAGCGGGGGACACAGGCTTCTCCCGGTGTGGCGGCAAGGCCGCGAGCGGATGCCCTGTAGCGGCCATGCTGGTCACCCGGCCTTGGCCATGCGATCTTCCAACACCACCGCCGGCTGCGCTGGCAAGGCCTCGAGCAACACCGAGCGGCCGGTCATGGCGTCCGGTATCGGCAGATCCATGAGCGTCAACAGCGACGGTGCCACATCGGCGAGGGTGCCGCTCGGCGCCAGCAGCCAGCGTTGCTGATCCACCACCAGCAGCGGCACCGGGTGCGTCGTGTGCTGGGTGTGCGGCTCGTCGGTCTCCGGATCCATCATCATGTCGCAATTGCCGTGGTCGGCAGTAAGGAGCACGGCGTAGCCCGCGGCGACGGCGGCATCCAGCACGCGCCCGACCTGCGTGTCCACGGCTTCCATGGCACGCACTGCGGCGCCCATGTCCCCGGTGTGCCCCACCATGTCACCGTTGGCGAAGTTCACGACAATGAAGCCGTACTGCCCACCCTCGATCGCCTCCACCACGGCGTTCGCCACCTGAGGTGCGCTCATTTCGGGCTTCATGTCGTAGGTGCGTACCGCCGGGGACGGAATGAGCCGGTGCGTTTCGCCGTCCGCCGGCTCCTCGACGCCGCTGTTGAAGAAGAAGGTGACATGGGCGTACTTCTCGGTCTCGGCGCAGTGGAACTGCTTGATGCCGAGCCCGCTCAGGTAGCGGTTCAAGGCCACCGCCGGCGCGTCTGGCGTGAAGGCATAGGGCAGCCCGAAACCCTTGTCGTACTGCATCATGCAGGTAATGGCCGCTTTGGGAGCACCACCACGATCGAAACCCTCGAAGTCCGTCAAGGCCAGCGCCGCGGCGATCTGTCGCGGCCGGTCCTTGCGGAAGTTGAAGAGTACGAGCGGATCATCCGGCTCGAGGCCACGGTAGCCGTTGATGACGCTCGGTTGGATGAATTCGTCGGTTTCGCCGGCGGCGTAAGCGGCATTGATGGCCCCGCGCGCGTCGGCCGCGCCGCGGCCCTTACCCAAAACGATGGCGCGCCAGGCGCGCTCGGTGCGCTCCCAGCGGCGATCGCGATCCATCGCGTAGTAACGCCCGCTGACAGTGGCAAAGCCGCCACCGGCGGCGTCCAGCGCCTGCTCCAGCTCGCTCAGCTCGTTGAGGGCCGACTTGGGCGGGGTATCGCGGCCATCCGTGATCATGTGCAGCAGTGGCTTTGCGCCGCGGCGCCGGCAGAGCTCGATCAGTGCCATCAGGTGGCGCACATGCGAATGTACGCCGCCATTGGAGACGAGTCCGAGCAGGTGCAGCGGTCGGCGCGCGGCCTTGGCGGCGTCCGCGGCGGCGAGGAGGGCCGCGTTGGCATGGAAGCTGCCGTTGGCAACGGCATCGTCGATGAGCACCAAGTCCTGCCGCACCGTACAGCCGCTGCCGAGGGTCATATGGCCCACTTCAGAATTGCCCATCTGCCCGTCCGGCAGGCCGACACCACCCCCGGAGGCGTTCAGCACGGTGAACGGATAACGATAGAAATACTCATCCAGGCGCGGCGTCTGCGCCTGCGCCACGGCGTTGTTGAGCTTGCTCGGATTGACACCGACGCCATCCAGGATCACCAGTACCGCTGGCTTGGCCGGTCGGGTAGTTGCAGGTGTCGGCGTTGCATCGGACTCGCTCATTGGGTCTCTCCGCTAAGGCTTGCGGTTGCCTGATAGGACTGCCCAAATCGGCGCAAGAATCGTGCCCTAAGCCACATTCAACTGCGGAGCGGCCCAGGGCACGGCGCCCCGGTTGCGACGGCTACCCGAGCGCACCGGCTTGGTGCGTGTCGTACAATCATTGGGCAGTGGTCGCTTCGTAGGCCGTCATCAGAGAACGCCAGCGGGTGTGGGACAGCATAGCCAGCGGCGGCGGAAACGCAGCCTGTGGCTTTCCTCCATAGGGCTGCGCGCAAACCGCAGCGACGGTACAGCGGCCCGAGGGGACGGCCGGCGGCCGCGCCGTATGGTGCCTGCAGAAGGAGTTCAGGCGCGCGTGGCCGCCGCGCGCAGCATGAGGGACTTCATGTCGGTCACCGCCGCAGCCAGCCCAGAGAAGACGGCCCGGGCGATGATGGCGTGGCCGATGTTGAGCTCACGCACGCCGGGCAACGCAGCGACAGCGGCGGTGTTGTGATAGTCGAGTCCGTGGCCCGCGTTGACCTGCAGCCCAAGGCTGAGACCGTGCGCCACTGCGCCTTGGATACGCGCCAGCTCGCCGGTGCGGGCGGTCGGCGTTTCGGCATCGGCATACCGCCCCGTGTGAATCTCCACCACCGGCGCGCCCACCTCGGCGGCGGCGTCGAGCTGCGCGGGATCTGGATCGATGAAGAGCGACACCCGCACGCCGGACTCCGCGAGCATGGCGCAGAAATCACTCAGCGCAGCCCTTTGACCGACCACATCGAGTCCGCCCTCGGTGGTGAGCTCGGCGCGCCGCTCCGGCACCAGGCAACAGTCTGCCGGCCGCAACCGGCTGGCGATGCGGCCCATCTCAGCCGTGGCCGCCATCTCGAGGTTCATGCGGGAATGGAGGATGTCCCGCAACAGCTCGACATCCCGGTCCTGGATGTGGCGCCGGTCCTCACGTAGATGCAGCGTGATGGCGTCGGCCCCCGCCTGCTCAGCCACCAGCGCCGCCTGGATGGGCTCCGGGTAGCGGGTGCCGCGGGCCTCGCGCAGCGTGGCGACGTGGTCGATGTTGACACCGAGGAGGATGGCCGCGCCGTCGGATTGGGACATATCGAACTTGGCTCCTTGCATGGATTGTTGATGTTGGGCAGGCAGCGCAGCCCCTCCAAGACTCGCACTGGGGTTTGGCGCCCACCACACGAGGTCAGGCTCCAAATGGGTCAGGCCGGTCTGCGTCGGGCCGCAAAGAGCGCCCGGCTCAAGAGCGGCTTCTCGCCCAGATGAGGCGCCAGGAGTTTGCGCAGCAGGTCCCGCGCCTCGCGCACACCGCAGCCGGTGAGCATATCCCCTGCCTGCAATGCCAGCAGCGTCGCGCCACTCACGGCACCTGGCGCATCCGCTGTGACCGCGGGCAATGGTCCGCGTTCCAAATCGCAAACGTAGCGCCGTTCCGGCTGCACCGGCCTGCCTGTCTCTGCCTCACGATCCAAGGGCGGACAATAACCAAGCTGCTCCAGCAGCGTCAGCTCGAAGCGCCGCAGCGGGGTATCGGCAGGCCCGGCCACCGCCAGCGCAGCGAGCACCTGCTGGTAGGCGCCGAACAGCACCTGGTCTGCCTCCTCACGGCCGAGCAACCGCAGCAGCAGCTCGTTGACGTAAAAAGCGCAATAAAGCGCGTCGCCAGCGAGCGCCGCAGCACGGCCGGCGGACTCCGCGTGAGTCAGCGTGCGCACCTCGCCGCGGCCGGTCCAGGCCACCAGCAGCGGCGCGAAGGGCTGGAGCAGCGCCGCCTGGCTGCCTCCCGCGCGCCGTCCGCGGCGGGCCCCCTTCGCTACCAGTGGCAGCCGGCCGTGCCCTGCGGTGAACAACTCCAACAGCAGACTGGTGTCGCCGTAGTCTCGGCGGTGCAGCACATAGGCCGGTTGCAGCTGGCCTCGATTCATCGCAGCACTAGGCCATCGCACTCGCTATCGGTTTTGCTGAAGATCGGGCGTCCCGCCGGGTGAATCTAGTCTCCATACCCCAAGCTCGCCAGCGCCGCCTCGTCGCTGCGCCAGCTGGCCTTGACCTTGACCCAGACCTCCAGGTGCACCGGACAGCCGAACATCTGCTGCATCTGCCGGCGGGCCTCGCTGGCGGCGGCCTTGAGGGCCTCGCCGCCGCGGCCGATGATGATGGCCTTCTGACTCTCACGCTCTACCCAGATCAACGCATGGATCAGGTAGCGCCCGCCCTGGTCCTCGAAGCGCTCGATCTCCACGGTGACCGCGTAGGGCAGCTCCTGGGCGTAGCGTCGGGTCAGCTGCTCGCGCAACAGCTCCGCCGCGAGAAATCGCTCCGACCGATCGGTGAGCTGGTCATCCGGGTAGACGCGGTCGCCTTCGGGCAGTTGAGCCAGCAGCAGGTCCTCCAAGTGCTCCACCTGCTCCCCGGTGCGTGCCGACAAGGGCACGACCTCGGCGAAGTCATGGCGCGCCGCCAGGGTCTGCAGGTAGGGCAGCAGCGCGGACTTGTCCTTCACTCTGTCCACCTTGTTGACGGCGGCGACCACGGGCGGCCCGGCCGCCGCAGCCGCCTCCAGCGCAAGTGCGTCCTCGTCCGTGAAGCGCGGCACCGCCACCACCAACAGGATCAGATCCACATCCGCGAGTGCCGCCCTTGCCGTGCGGTTGAGCAAGCGGTTCAGCGCATTGCTGCCTCGCTGGTGCAGCCCCGGCGTATCCACGTACAGGATCTGACCGTCAGCTCGGCTTTTGACACCCAAAATCGCGTGCCGCGTGGTCTGCGCCTTGTGCGAGGTGATAGCCAGCTTCTGGCCCATGAGCCGGTTCAAGAGCGTGGACTTGCCAACGTTGGGCCGGCCGAGGATGGCAACGGTGCCGCAGCGCTCAGCCATCCGCGTCTCCGGTCAGCTCAGCGAGCATCCGCGCGGCGGCCGCCTGCTCTGCACGCCGGCGGCTGGTACCCTCACCGCAGGCCTCGGCCGCCGTATCCGGCAGGCGGCAGACCACGACAAAGTGCTGATCGTGGGCGGCACCAGACACATCGGCGACATTGTATTCCGGCACCGGCCGGCGGCGTGCCTGCAGCAACTCCTGCAGGCGTGTCTTCGGGTCCTTGATGGCTTCTTCGCGGGCGACAGATTCGAGCCGCCCGGCAAAGAGCCGCAGCAGCATCTCCCGCGCTTGCTCCAGACCCAGGTCGAGATAGACAGCGCCGATGACGGCCTCCAGAGCGTCCGCGAGGATCGAATCCCGAGCGTGGCCGCCCGTGCGCAGCTCACCCGGGCCCAAATGCAGGTAGTCGCCGAGCCGCACTTCCCGGGCGAGTCCTGCGAGGCTGTCTTTGTTCACGAGCGCCGCGCGGCGGCGGCTGAGCTCACCCTCGTCTGCTTCTGGGAAGCGCGCCCACAGCGCCTCCGCCATGATCAGCCCCAGCGCGGCATCGCCCAAAAACTCCAGACGCTCGTTGTTGGCGCGCCCGGCGCTGCGATGCGTCAGCGCCAGCGTGAGCAGGTCCGGCTGCAGCTTTGCGTCGCCACCGAGCAGGCTTTGGGCAAGCACACGCGGATCAGCGCTCATGACTGCCCGAGAAGCACTGCATGCGCGAAGGCCATAGCCACACCAAGGTTGGCGATGATGTGCGTGCGCACCTTGCCGCTCAGGGCCCGCTCGAATCCGCCTTTTGCGGGCCGGGCGCTGCTCGGGGCGCGCTGCGCAAGACCCGGCTGCGACCGCATCAGTGGATCACATCCCCAAGCCGTCCGAAGGCGATGGGTAACCCGTTGCGGTTCCCATCCCAGTGCATCCAGATCGCAAACGCCTTGCCGACCAGGTTCTCCTCCGACACGAAGCCCCAGCAGCGGCTGTCGTTACTGTTATCGCGGTTGTCCCCCATCACGAAATAGGTGCCGTCGGGTACCGTCACCGGGCCGTCAGCAAGCACCGAGCAGCCCGGCGGCAGATCCCGTGCACGCGGGTTGATCAGGATCTCGTGCTCAAGACCATCGATGTCTTCAACGGCCCGCATGGCGCCCGTGTGGCCCTGCCCGGAGCCCTCGCCGACATAGGGCGGCAGCTGGACCTGCCCGGCCGGCTCACCGTTCACATACAGGGTTTTGTTGCGGTAGTAGACCTGATCACCCGGTATACCCACCACCCGCTTGATGTAGTCGATGGATTCATCTTGCGGGAAGCGGAACACGACAACGTCACCGCGCTCAGGCTCCCCGAGCTCCAGGAACTTAGTATTCAGCACCGGCCACCGCAGCCCGTAGGCGAACTTGTTCACGAGGATGAAATCACCCACCAACAGGGTTGGCATCATGGAGCCGGAGGGGATTCGAAAGGGCTCCACCAAAAAGGAGCGCAGCAGCAGCACTGCGAGGATGACTGGAAAAAATGATCGGGCATATTCCACGATCACAGGCTCGCGGTAGCGACGGTCCGCGCCCTGAGCCGGCGCACCACCCGTACTGCCCGCTGTGGCATCGGTACTGGCTCCGGAGGCGGCCTGCTCGGTCGCGAGCCGGCGGCGACGCGGCGCGAACACCAATGCATCCACAAGCCAGATGCCGCCGGTGAGGGCCGTTGCGGCCACAAGGAAAGTCGGAAAGTCGAAGCTCATGCTGTCTCTGGCATCCGGCTGTTAGGGAGATGCTGATGTATTGGGCATCCTGCCCAAAAATCAGACGGAGCCGGGCCTGTCCAGACCTTGGGCGGTTTCCCGGCTCCTTCATTGTCAGCGACTTACGTCGCCGAAAATGGCGGGGCGTCCTGCCCCGGACGGGAAGCGCCAATAAATCGGCGCTTTGTTAGGCCCGCCTACAAAACCGTCAATTATCCTTCCCTGCCTGCAAGACGGCAAGGAATGCCTCCTGCGGAATCTCCACGCGGCCCACTTGCTTCATGCGCTTCTTGCCGGCCTTCTGCTTCTCCAACAGCTTGCGCTTGCGGGTCACATCTCCGCCGTAACACTTGGCGGTGACGTTCTTGCGCAGGGCCTTTACCGTCGTTCGGGCGATGACCTTGCTGCCGATGGCGGCCTGAATGGCCACCTCGTACATCTGCCGCGGAATCAGCTCCTTCATACGCTCGGTGAGCTCGCGGCCGCGAAACTGGGCATTACCGCGATGGACGATGAGCGACAGCGCATCGACGCGCTCGCCATTGATCAAAATATCCAGCTTGACGAGGTCCGCCGCCTGGAAGCGCTTCAGCTCGTACTCGAAAGAGGCATAGCCGCGGCTCACGGACTTGAGCCGGTCGAAGAAGTCCAGCACCACCTCATTGAGCGGCAGCTCGTAGGCGGCCTGCACCTGCCCGCCCAGGTATTGAAGCTGCTTCTGCACGCCGCGCTTCTCGATGCACAGGTTCATGACGCCGCCGAGCAGATCCTGCGGCACCAGGATATGCGCTTCGATGATGGGCTCGCGGATCTCTGCGATGGCGCCGGTGTCCGGCAGATTGGCCGGATTGTCGACGTTGATGGTCTCACCATCGCTCTTGAGCACCTCATACACCACCGTCGGCGCCGTGGTGATAAGCTCGAGGTCGTACTCGCGCTCCAAACGCTCCTGCAAGATCTCCATGTGCAGCATGCCGAGGAAACCGCAGCGGAAGCCGAAGCCGAGTGCCTGCGAGGTTTCGGGCTCGTAGAACAGGGAAGAGTCGTTCAGCCGGATCTTGCCAAGGGCATCGCGCAGGTCTTCGTAGTCGTCGGAGGAGACCGGGTAGAGCCCGGCGAACACCCGCGGCTGGATCTGCCGAAAGCCCGGCAGCCGGCCCTCAGCCGGGCGCTCGGCGCTGGTGATAGTGTCGCCCACCGGGGCGCCGTCGATCTCCTTGATACCAGCAATCAAAAAGCCGACCTCGCCGACCTCGAGCACGGGGCGCTCGGTCTTTTTGGGCGTGAAGACGCCGATGCTGTCGGCCTGGTACACCCGGCCTGTGGACATGACCTTGATCTTGTCCTTTTTGTTGAGGGTGCCGTTCACCACCCGGATCAGGGACACGACGCCCACATAGGGATCGAACCAGGAATCGACGATGAGTGCCTGCAGCGGTGCATCGGCATCGCCCGCCGGCGGCGGCACATGCTCCACCAGCATCTCCAGCAGCTCCGGGATGCCCTGCCCCGTCTTGGCGCTCACGCGCAGGGCGTTCTGGGCATCCAGGCCGATGATCTCCTCGATCTCGTTGATGACCCGCTCCGGCTCCGCTGACGGCAGGTCGATCTTGTTCAGCACCGGCAGCACCTCGAGCCCGAGGTCGATGGCGGTGTAGCAGTTGGCCACGCTTTGGGCCTCCACCCCCTGCGCTGCGTCCACCACCAACAGCGCGCCTTCGCAGGCGGCGAGCGAGCGCGAAACTTCGTATGAGAAGTCCACGTGGCCGGGTGTATCGATGAAGTTCAGCTCGTACACCTCGCCGTTCATGGCAGGGTAGTCCAGGGTGACGCTCTGTGCCTTGATGGTGATGCCGCGCTCGCGCTCGAGGTCCATGGAGTCCAACACCTGGTCCGACATCTCCCGGTCGGTGAGGCTACCGCAGTGCTGGATGAAGCGGTCCGCCAGCGTCGATTTGCCGTGGTCAATATGGGCGATGATGGAGAAGTTGCGGATGTGTTGCTGGTCCGGCATCGGGGGAGTGGTCCTGGTTGGCGCGGCGCTGACGGGGGCACGGGTCGGGCGGCAGCCGCTCGGCGGCGGCGTATGGGGTTACTCCGCCGGGATGCGAATGGGATAGAACATGCGTCCATCGCCCCGCTGCACCAGCACGGCCACGGATTCGCCTGGCTGCACCGCATCCAGCAATTGGCGGAAGCGCTTGGTATCGGGCACCGGCTCGTTGTCGAAGCTGACGATGATGTCCCCGGCACGGATGCCGCCCTGCTGCGCAGGGCCGCTCTCGACGCTCTCGACGATGACGCCCCGATCCGAGAGCCCCAACCGCTCGCGCTCTTCTGCGGTCAAGTCCTCCACGACTAATCCAAGCCGGTCTGCCGCCGCCTGCTCAACCTGGCCCGGAGCCACTGCGAAGGCCTCTTCTTCCGGCAGCTCCGACAGCAAGACGGGCAGCTCCAGGGTTTCGCCGTTGCGCAGCACCGTCAGCATGGCCTCGGTGCCCACCTTGGCGGCGCCCACCATGGGCGGCAGGTTGCTGGAGGTGGACACCTCTTTGCCGTTGAAGGCGAGCACGATGTCGCCGTCGCGCAGCCCGGCCGCGGCCGCCGGACGGTCCGGCCGCACCTGTGCTACGAGGGCGCCGCGCGGATGACTCAAGCCAAAGGGTTCCGCGAGATCCCGGGTGACGTCCTGGATCAGCACTCCGAGCCAGCCGCGGCTGACGCGGCCCTTCTCCTTGAGCTGATCCACCACATCCATGGCCACGTCGATGGGAATCGCGAACGACAAGCCCATGAAACCGCCGGTGCGGCTGTAGATCTGGGAGTTGACGCCCACCACTTTGCCATCGAGGTTGAACAGCGGCCCGCCGGAGTTGCCCGGGTTGATGGCGACGTCGGTCTGGATGAAGGGCACATAGTCCTCGGTGGGCAGCGAGCGGCCCTTGGCACTGACGATGCCGGCAGTGGCGGAGTGCTCGAACCCGAACGGCGAGCCGATGGCGAGCACCCATTCGCCGACTTGCAGATCCGCCGCTGTGCCGATCTCCACCGCTGGCAGGTCCGTGCCATCCACCTTGAGCAGGGCCATGTCGGAACGCTCGTCGGCACCCACCACCTTGGCGACGAACTCGCGCCGGTCGCTGGTGCGCACGATAATCTCGTCCGCGGCCTCGATGACATGGGAATTGGTCAGCACATAGCCATCCGGAGACAGGATGAAGCCCGAGCCGAGCGAGCGGCCGTTCTCACCATCTTCCGGCAACGGCCCCTCCTCGCCGAAGAAGCGGCGGAAGAAGTCGTACAGCGGGCTGTCCTCACCGAGGCCCTCCTCCTCGCCGAAATCCTGCGGCCCGTACAGCGCACTCTGCTTGGTGCTGATGTTCACCACGGCGGGCCCATAGCGCTCCACCAGCACCGTGAAATCCGGCAGGCCAAGACGAACCGCCGCAGGGACGTTCTCATCGGCGAAAGCCGGCGCCTGGACGGGCACCGAGAGGGTGACCGTCAGGCAGAGCAGAAAGCGGATCACAGTGGGCATGGGGGCATCTGTTGCGGTGGCTTGGTCATCAGGCCGGATTGCGGCAGGTCCCGTCAGTCAGCGGGCGGACGCGAAAGCGCAAAGATAACAGAGCGCGGGGTCGCCGGACGCGCGCCAGTGCAATGCGCTCAGCGCTGACACGGGCAGCTTCGGCGCAGAACTCGGCGCAGAACTGCGGCCCGTCGCATGCCCAGAGGCGATGCCGGCAGGTGCGAAGGCGCGGACGCTGAGATTGGAACGCGCGTCTCAGCCGCCCGACTCAGCCAAAGGAGACTTGGACCGGGGCTGGCTCGTCGCGGCGCAATAGGACGGGCCGGAAACCCAATCTCCGAGCACACGGGACCCCTGGGCACACCGTATGCCGCCTTCCGCTTGAAAAAACAAAAACATCACACCCACACCGTACGACACAGTGTCGTCCACAGTACATCAACACACACTCACCCACACCACTAGT
>NZ_JAIFKJ010000612.1 GCF_019695415.1 Thiohalocapsa sp. | reverse complement strand
TGAACCCGACCTTCGGTTTCAGCATCGGCCGGCGCGATGGCGAGCTTCGCCTGCCCAAGGGTGCGATCTCGGGGCAGGAGGTCGTCCTGTATCTGAGCGATCTGACCGCAGCGGCGGAGGGGGTCGCGCACTTCGATCAGCTCCCGATCCCGTTTCGCGCCGTGGCCACGGACCTCCAGACGGGCGAGATGGTCGTCTTCGACCGCGGGCCGTTGCCCTTGGCCATGCGCGCGAGTATGGCCGTGCCGGGCGTCTTCGCACCGTTGGAGACAGATGATCGGATCTACGTCGACGGCGGACTGGTGCGCAATCTTCCCGTCGACATCGCGCGCGCGATGGGCGTCGACCGACTCATCGTGGTCAAGCTCGACTCCAAACCGCCGACCCGCGAGCAGCTGAGCTCCGTGCTCGGCAGCATCGGGCAGATGATCAACTTTGTGTTCGCCCAGAACGAGGCGCGGTCGATGACCGAGATCGACCCTCAGCGCGATATCCTGGTCACACCGCAGCTCGGCGACATCGGCCCCGGCGACTTCGCCCGCGGCCCGGAGGCCATCGCGACCGGTGTCGCGGCCGCCCGCCGGGTCTCGGATCAGCTCGCGCGCTTAGGGGTGAGCCCGAGCGAGTACGCCGCCTGGCGCGCATCGGTGGAGCGTCGCCGCCAATCCGTCGAGCACATCGATGAAGTCCGCATCGTGGGTTTGGAGCGGGTCAGCCCGGAGCTCTTCGAGCCGGTCGTGGACAGACACCAGGGCCAGCCGCTCGACCGCGCCCAGCTCGAGAGCGACCTGAGCCGCCTCTATGGACGGGGGGACTTCGAGCGCGTCAACTACCGCATCGAGCGCGACGGCGGGCGCAACCTGCTCATCGTCGACGCCGTCGAGAAGGCCTGGGGACCGGGCTACCTGAGCTTCGGCCTTGGCCTCACCAGCGATTTCCAGGGCGACAGCCGCTTTGGGCTGCGCGCCACCTATCGCCAGACCTGGATCAACGACCTGGGCGGCGAGTGGCTCACCCAGGTCAACCTGGGCAACGAGCCTCAGCTCTATTCGGAGTTCTACCAGCCCTTCGATGCGGCGCGTACCGCCTTCGTCGCCCCCTACATCGATCTGGGCAAGGTCCCGCTTGGCCTCTTTCAGGGCAATGACCGGGTGGCCCGCTACGACATCACGCGCCAACGCGTCGGCGTGGACCTAGGTACCACCTTCGGCCGTTTCGCCGAGCTGCGACTCGGCCTCCTGTTCGGTGAGGTCGATGCCGACGTGGACACCGGCTCGTCACTCGTGCCCCAACTACACAACACAGAGTCGGGCTTGCGCGCCCGACTGCTCCATGACACGCGTGACAGCGGCGCGATCCCGCGCAGCGGCAGCTTCGCCCAAATCGATCTGTTCGCGCCGACCGAGGCGCTTGGCGCAGAGGAGGCGTATATCAGGACCGAGATCCAGGCCGTCACGGCGCTCAGCAATGGGCCCAACACCCTCGTCGCCAACCTGCGTGGCGGGACCGCGTTCGGTGACCAGATGCCCTACTACGATCAGTTCCCGCTCGGTGGCTTCCTCAAGCTCTCGGGCTACGCCAATGAGCAGTTTCGCGGCAACGAGTACGCGTTTGGCAGCCTGATCTATTACCATCGGCTCACCACGCTGACCCCGCCGCTCGGCAAGGGCCTCTACCTCGGCGGATCGCTGGAGGTCGGACGGCAATGGGACGTAATCGAGCCCCTCAATCCGAGCGAGACCCGCTACGGCGGCAGTCTCTTCTTCGGGGCCGACACCTGGCTAGGCCCCTTCTTCGTGGGCTTCGGCCTCTCGGGCGAGGGCGACACCACCGGCTACGTCAGCCTGGGCAGGCCGTAGCGCGCGCGGCCCGCCGTGTCCCCTGTGCTTAGTCGATGTTCCTTTCTCTCGCTGATGCCAAAGCGGCGCCGCCGTAAAGAGCCGCCGCGATTCCGAATGCCGGCAGCACCGGCAGGTGACGCACTCTCGTCATATCGATGTCTCCTCGTGTTGACCCCTTGGGAATGGCTGTGCAATCTCGCCGCATCAGGCCGTGACCCTGCAAGCCCGCGTGAACCAGTCAGGTCGTCGCCCGCTGCGGTAACGCAGCCGCGTATAGGCAACTTTCCGGATCGCAGCGGCGCGGCGCTTATTTCTTGTTCGTCGCTTCGCCGCTGATGGCGTTGCGACACTCGGCAAGGACGCCATCACGGTCTTGGAGCTCGCCCAGCAGGGCCTTGTCCTCGAGCGGAAAGCTCTTATCCAGGCGTCGAGTCAACGTTGGCGCATGCACGACGTCGTCGATGCCGCCGGCGCCGATCGCAGGCGGTGGCTGGTCTAGCGAGTATAGTCAGTCCCGCCTGCAGCGTATCCTTGTGTCCCAGCAAAAGCGGCCATTGCCGCGGATCGCGGACACCGAGGCTGGTGGCAAAAGGGAGTCAGTGCCGCGTGGTGATGTGACGCTTGCGGTGCTACCCTCGCCGCGGCGCCTGCCGAGCGCACAGGCGGGCGCGCGCTGAGGAATTTCCGCTCAACGGAGGGCGAGTTGTTCAAGAATCCGCTGCTGCTGACCGCGCTGGTGCTGACGGCACTCGTCGCACTCTGGGGTGTGCTCGACACCGCTGGACTCGCTGCGTTCGCACAGCAGGAGGTCGCCCAGCAATTCGAGAGCCGCGCCTGGTTCATCATGCTGGTGGCGAGCCTGATCGTGGTGCTGGTGCTCTGGCTCGCGCTCTCGCCCTTCGGCAATGTGCGCCTCGGTGCGGACGACGACCGCCCGGAGTTCTCCACCGTCAGCTGGCTCACCATGCTGTTCGCGGCCGGCATGGGCGTCGGGCTGCTGTTCTACGGCGCCGCGGAGCCGCTCACCCATTATCAGCTGATCCAGGAGCAGCTCGGCGCGGCCGGGCCCGCGGCCGGCTATGCGATGGTGGTGACCAACTTCAACTGGGCGCTGCACGCCTGGTGCATCTACGCGGTCACCGCGCTGGTGATCGCCTACTACGCCTACCGCAAGGGCCAGCCCGGCATCATCGGCACGCCCATCCGCTACAGCTTTCGCCGTGGCGGCTGGGTGCGGCCGGTGGCCTGGATCGCGGATCTGCTCGCCATCTACGCCATCGCCATCGGGCTCGCGGGCTCCCTCGCCATCGGCGTGTTCCAGGTGCAGGGCGGCATCACGAACCTGTTCGGGCTGAGCGGCGGCGACGATGCGCTGAAGCTCGCGGTGTTCGCGGTGCTCTGCATCGCCTTCCTTGTGCCGCTGAGCATGGACCTCTCGCGCGGCATGGCGGTGCTGTCGAACATCGCCATGGGCATCGCCTTCGTGCTGATGATTTTCATCCTGCTGGTGGGGCCGACGCACGCGCTGATGGACGGCATCGTCGACTCCATCGGCGGGTATCTATCGAGCTTGGTCCGGCAGAGCTTCGCGACCTTTCCGTTCTTCGGCGAGGCCTTCGAGGAGTGGTTCCATGCCTGGACGCTCAACTACATGGTCTGGTGGATCGCCTGGGCGCCCTTCGTGGGTGTGTTCGTCGCGCGCATCTCCCGCGGGCGCACCATCCGCGAGTTCGTGCTCGGCGTGGTGTTCGTCCCGAGCCTGTTCTCGCTGTTCTGGTTCGGCGTGTTCGGCGGGCTTGGGTTCTATGCCGCGCAGAACACCGATCTGCCGGTGGTGGACGTCGCGCTGAGCCAGCCGGAGAACACGACCTTCTTCGTGCTGAACGCGCTGCCGCTGGGCTCGCTCACCGGCGCGTTGACGGTGGCCGCCGCTTTCCTGTTCCTGGTGACCAGCGTGGTCAGCGCTGCCTTCGTGCTGTCCATGTTCTCCACCGGCGGCAACGAGGACCCGCCGGTGCGCATCAAGCTCATCTGGGGCGTGATCCTGGCGGCGCTGGGGCTCGCGATGATGCTCACCGGCGACACCGGCGTGGTGCGCAGCATCATTGCGCTCGGCGCCATCCCCTTCGTGTTTATCCTGCCGCTGCTGGCGGTGGCGTTCCTAAAGACGCTGCAACGCGAGGAGCGGGCAGCCATGCGAGGGCAAGCGCGGCCATGATTGTCGGAACCCTCATCGACACGGCACTCAACAGCGTCGTTTTCGCGTTCATCGGCCTGCTGGTTTGGCTGTACCTTCGCGAAGAGGACTCGACTTGAATCGTCGCCTGTCCCAGTCCCATTGCCCCTGGCGCCGTGGCTGATCGGCTATGCCGACTGATGCTTTGCAAGCGCCGCGAACCCTGGCGCCTCCCGGTCGGCGCCTGCGCCCAAGGTCGGCGAGCAAGCCACCGGCTTGGTTAGCCGTCTCCGTCGGGCTGGGGCCAGGTGTTCGCGCGTCGATTCAGGACAGTGCGTTGGTCGATACCTGGCTGCTCCCTACCTCCGCCGCCGCCCGCGGCACTTTCACCCGAAACAGGATCGCGTATAGGGTCGGTACGATCACCAGCGTGAGGATGGTCGCGAAGCCCAGGCCCGCCATCATGGTGATGGCCATGTTGACGAAGAACACGTCCGGCAGCAGCGGGATCAGGCCAAGGATGGTCGTCGTCGCGGCGAGCACGACCGGGCGCATGCGGCTGACGCCGGAGTCGAGGATGGCCTGGTAGGGCTCCTTGCCCCCGGCGATCTGCTGATCGATCTCTTCGATAAGCACGATGGCATTCTTGATCAGCAGGCCGACCAGGGCCAGGGCGCCGAGCATGGACATGAAGTCGAAGGCGGCGTCGGCGCCGAGCAGGCCGGCGGTGATGCCGATGATGGCCAGCGGCACAGTGAGCCAGATGATCAGCGGCTGGCGAATCTTGCCGAACAGAAGGATGCTGACCAGGATCATCGCCAGGAAGCTCGGCGGCAGCACGCCGAACAGCGCCGCCTGGGCCTTGGTCTGGTCCTCATACTCACCGCCCCAGCTCAGGTGATAGCCCGGCGGCAGCTCCATGGCCTCGATCTGGGGGCGCAGGCGCTCGAACAGCGGCGATGCCAGCGGGCCGCGGGGATTGCAGGAGGCGATGATGGTCTGCTCGCGGTCGCGCCCGCCGATGACCTGGTTCTCCCAGACCGTCTCGAAGCCGGTGACGACCTGGGCAACGGGTACCGAGCGCTGCAGCACCGGGCTCCAGACCTGCACGTCGCGCATGCTGTCCACGTCGGCGCGCTCGGCGCTGGGTGCGCGCACCAGGATCGGCAGCAGCCGCTCGCCGTCGCGATACAGCCCGACCTGGGTGCCGTCGAAGGCATACTGCATGGCCTTGGACAGCTCGTCGCGGGTGATGCCGAGCTGGCGGCCGACCTGCTCGTTGAAGATCGGCCGGATCACCTTGACCGGCTCGCGCCAGTCGTCGCGGACTTCCTTGGCGTCGGGGTCGGCGCGCATGATCGCCTTGGCCTCCTCGGCGAGCTCGCGCAGCACCGAGGCATCCGGGCCGGAGAAGCGCGCCTCGATTTTCAGATCCCGGCCGGGACCGATGAGCAGGGTTTTGAGGATCGGGTCGGTCCAGTACAGCTCCTCGCGCAGGTAGTCCTCGATCTTCGGCCAGACCTCGGCGATGCGCTCGCGGGTGTCGGTCTGCACGATGATCTGGGCGTAGGCCGGGGTCTGGTCCTTGCTGTCGTAGGTGAGCACGAAGCGTTGGTGCGGGCCGCCGATAGACGAGCTGGTCTGCACCACGCCGTCGAGGCTGCGCAGATACTCGGAGACCTTGAGCACGTCGTCGCGGGTCTTGCGGATGTCGGTGCCCTCCGGCTCCCAGATGTCGACGAAGAACAGGGGCGTGCTGGCGCTCGGGAAGAACGCCTGCTTGACATACCCGAAGCCCCAGAGCGCAGCCGCGAACAGCGCCACCACGACGCCGACAGTCAGCCAGCGAAAGCGCAACGCCCGGGCCACCAGGCCGCGGTAGATGCGAAACGGCGCCCCATCGTAGGCGTCCTCATCACCGCCGCTGCCGTCGCCCACCTTGAGAAGCAGCGCGCAGAGCACCGGCGTGGTGCTGATGGCGGTTATCCAGGAGAGCAGCAGCGAGATCAGGATCACATAGAACAAGGAGTTGGCGAACTCGCCGGTGCTGTCCGGGGAGAAGCCGATGCCGGCGAAGGCCAGGATGCCGATCACCGTACCCCCGAGCAGCGCCCAGATGGTCTTGCCGACGGTCTCGCCGGCGGCCTTGGACGCCGACATGCCGGCGCTCATGCGAACCAGCATGCCCTCGGCGACGACGATGGCGTTGTCCACCAGCATGCCGAGCGCGATCACCAGCGCCCCCAGGGAGATGCGCTGCAGCTCGATGCCCGCCAGCGCCATGATGAACAGGGTGCCGGCGACGGTGATGAGCAGCACCGAGCCGATGATGAAGCCCACCCGCAGGCCCATGAACAGCAGCAGCACGACGATGACGATGGCCACCGCCTGGGCGACGCTGATGAGGAAGCCGTCGACCGACTGTGCCACCTCCTCGGGCTGGTTGTAGATGGCCGCCAGCGCCATGCCCAGCGGGATGCTGCCCTGAAGCTCGGCGATGCGCGCGTCGAGCGCCCGGCCGACCTCCACCACGTTCTGGCCGGACATCATCGAGACACCAAGGGTCAGCGCGGGCTTGCCGTCCTCGTAGTAGTAGCGGCTCGGGACGTCGACATAGGCGCGATGGATCTCGGCGATGTCGCCGAGGCGGATGACGCGCCTGTCGTCGGAGCTGATCAGGGTATCGCCGATGGACTGCACCGAGGCCGACTCGCCGGTGGGCCAGAAGCGCAGGTACTCGTTGCCGACCCGCACATTGCCGGCATCGGCCACCAGGTTCTGCGATTGCAGCACATTGGCGATGGTCGCGAGCGAGATGCCCAGCTCCGCGAGCTTGGCGCGGGAGATGTCCAAGTAGGCCACCTCCTGCTGCTCGCCGCCGATGACGATCTTGCGCACGCCCGGCACCAGCACCAGCTGCTTTTTCAGCGCATCGGCGGTGTCCCAGAGGTCGCGCCAAGTGTAGCCCTCGCCGGTTAGGGCCAGGTAGACGCCGTAGACGTCGGCGAAGCTGTCGATGACCACCGGCGGCTGCGCGCCGGGCGGCAGCTTGTGCCGCATATCTGCCATCTTGCGGCGCAGCTCGTCGTAGATATCCGGGAAATCGGCGGCGCGGTATCTGTCCTTGAACTCGATGGTCACGTCGGACATGCCCGGCCGCGACACGGAGCGCTTGATCCACTTCACCTGCTCCATCAGCTGGATCGCCTCCTCCACGTGGTAGGTCACCTCGTCTTGCACCTGCTGCGCCGAGGCGCCCGGGTAGGCGGTGATGACCTTGGCCACCTTCACGGTGAAGGCCGGGTCTTCGAGCTTGCCCATGCTCTGGAAGCCCCAGATGCCGCCGCCCACCAGCACGATGACCAGCAGCCAGGAGATGACCGGGGTCTTGATCGAGTATTCGGCGATGCTCACGATCGGTTGCCAACGCTCACTGCGCGTCGCCGCCGGCGTCGGCGGGCGCCGGCACGGGCTCGGCCAGGGTTGGACGCTCACCCGCCCTAGGCTCGGCTTCCTCGCGCTGGGGCAGCAGCCGCACCTCCATGCCCTCGGCCAGATAGCCGACGCCGGCCACCACGACGCGCTCGCCGGCGCTCAGGCCCTCGGTGACCTCGATGGCGCCGCCGGCGAGCTGTCCCACCTCCACCGGCACCTTGCGCGCCGTCATCTCGGGCTCGTCGACCACCCAGACGAAGGGCTCGAGCGATGCGCCGGCAGTCACCGCAGAGGCCGGCAGCAGCACCCTGTTCTCCGCGTCGCCGAGCTGACTGAGATCCGCCGTCACCGTGGCTGTCATGCCCGGAAACACCAGAAAGTCCTCCGGTGCCGGCATGGTGTAGGTCACCTCGAAGGTCTGGGTGTCCGGGTCGGCGCGCGTCGAAACCTCCCGCAGCGTCAGCTGGAAGCGCTTGCCGGCCCGGCCGTCGAACGAGACCCAGGTGGGGACCCGCCCCGGCTCGGGCCGCCCGGCGTCCGACGGACGGATGGCCAGTAGGACGCTCTCCGGCACGTCCACCTTCACCTGGAGTGTGTCGTTGTCCTGCATGGCCAGCACGGCCTGCTTGGCTTCGACCTCCTCGAAGGGCTCGACGTATCGCTTACTGATGATGCCATCGAACGATGCCTGCAGCGTCGTATAGGCCAGATCCTGCTTGGCACGCGCCAGGGCCGCCTCGGCATTCTTGAACTCCGCCTCTTTGGTGTCGAACTCGGACCCGGAGATGAATCCGTCCTCGACCAGTTCCTGCGCCCGCTTGAAGTCGCTCTCGGTGCGGTCGAACGTCGCCTGCGCATCGCGCACGGCGATCTCGTAGTCCGTTGGGTCGACCCGGATCAGCTCCTGTCCCGCCGTGACCGCATCACCCTCTTTGACCAAGATCTCCTGCACCGTCCCCGGCACCCGAAACGCCAGCTCGGCCTTCTTCTCAGCGTCCACGCGACCGGCGAACTTGCGCTCCCCGCCCGCCTCGGGCGTGGCCACCAGCACCGTCTTCACTGGCCGGACCGGCGGCTCGGCGGGCGGCCCGTCATCACCGGAACAGCCGGGCAGCAGCGACAGCGTCAAGGCGACGACCGGCACGACGATGGCGAGCTGATCGAGCAGGGCAACGTTCGGACGGGACACAGCAGCTCTCTTTGAAGGGGGGTGGCGACTCATCATACCTCAAGGGGGCCGGGCGCCCGCTCCAGCTCGGCGATGCGCTGCTCCGCGTGCAGCGCTGCCGCGCAGACTGCGACGGCCCAAGTGGTGCCGAACTCTCGGTGGCGCGCGGCCGAGCCAGCCGTAACCGCGCAGGCTGCTGGCCGAGGCGGCTTGCCAATCGAGTCTTCAGCAAGTACCCCGATCGTCAAAAAGGTGCCGGCGATACGTCCTGATCCATACAAGCGCCCGGCCTGCGGAATCATTTCGTTGAGCGCAGTCTTGCTGGCGTGCCGGCCCTACATCGTGCCAAATCCGGTACACGCGTCTATGGTGACTGCGCCAGGCAACTATCCGTCGTATGCCGACTGTGTTTCGCCCGCTAAGCCCTCCGCCGCGCCTTGGAGGTGTGTTCGCTCACTGGTGCACTGCGGGCG
>NZ_JAIFKJ010000414.1:8261-9108 GCF_019695415.1 Thiohalocapsa sp. | reverse complement strand
CCCGTCCGGCCCTCCGCCCGCGGAATGGGGTCCGGGGCGATCTCCGTCAACACGGCCACGTTCTCCCGCGCCGTCAGGCTCGGGATCAGGTTGTATAACTGGAATACGAAACCGACGTGATGGCGGCGGTAGCGCGTGAGCTCGCGGTCGACGGCGGTGGCGAGATCCTGGACGCCATACAGCACCTGCCCGGCTGTGGGCCTATCCAGTCCGCCCAGGATGTTCAGCAGCGTGGACTTGCCGCTGCCGGACGGCCCCAGCAGCACCGCCAGCTCGCCGGCGTACAGGTCCAGGTCCACACCGCGCAGCGCCTCTACCCGCACCTCGCCCATGCGGTAGACCTTGGTGACGCCGCGGACGCGGAACACGGCGTTGCCCGGCGCGGTTTCGGGCGCGCGTGTTTCAGGCGACCCGTGCCCGGGTGCGCCGCGCGCGGGCGATGGCGCGTCGCCGCCATCAACGGGGTCGGGTCTGGTGCGGGCGCCTGCCATCGGCTGCTGGCCTTTGCCGCGGGACTGACTGAAGCATAGCCCCCGGCGCCGACGGCGTTGGCCGCGCCGGGCTGTTCGTCCGCCAAGACGAAAGCGTTGCTGTCTCACGGGTGCAGTCGCGTCGCAGTCCAAACCCTGCTCAGCCAGCATCCGCTCGATGGTCTCCGCCTCGGGGGTTTGCAGCCGGCGGGCGTCGGCGAGGGAGGTGCAAAGGAGGGTGTTGGCCTCGGTGCGGTGGGTGTCGGCGCCGATGCGGAGCAGCTGCTCGGCGTCGTGCACGAAGAACTGGCGGGTGTCTTCGCCGCGGAGCTTGTCGGTGCCGTCGATCATGAAGACGATTGGGACGCCGTTGCCGG
>NZ_JAIFKJ010000414.1:0-8251 GCF_019695415.1 Thiohalocapsa sp. | reverse complement strand
CTCGCTCTGTTATGCCGCATTGGCCTTGAAGGCGGGTGTAGAGCTGGGCAAGGGCCTCCCCAGGCCGGGGACGCCGCCTTTGCCCGCGGCGCCGTGTTTGATCTCCAGGGTCAGCTCGCGGCCCGCGGCGGTGGTGAGCACGCGCTCGCTGAACCAGGCATCCAGCGGCGCCAGCGCATCGGTGCCGAGGCCCACACCCGGGGCATCCAGCCGGTGGAGCAGGGCGCGGGCCATGGCCATCAGGGTGTCGGCGTACTGTAGATTGTTGCGGTCCAGGTCCTTGGTGATGTCGAGCTGCACAACGCAGAAGCGCCCCGGGCCTGCAAGCTGGGTCGCATAGTGCAGCAGCTCCGTGGTCTTGCCGCTGCCCGTGTGGCCGAAGAAGAGCACATGCTTCTGCCGCGGCGGATACATGCGCCCGTCGGCGAGCAGCAGCCCCAGCTTGCGCGCGCGCCGGTCCAGCGTGCGCTGGCTGCCGCGGGCCTCGGTGGGCGCGTGTTACGGCGCCGCCGCGCCGCGGGCCAGTGCCGGGTCCGGCCCAGCTGCCGCGCTGCCTTGGGGCTTGACCGATCTTCCGCCCCCCCGCTAGCCTGTGTTCGGAGCGATGTCGGACTTGTAAGGGCGCTTGGATTCATCATCTCCTGTTCGGCATCCATGATCCCTTACTCCTGATCCCCTCGTGCTGTACTTTTCCCTCCTCTTCGCTGTGTTGTTCGGCTTCTGGCTGCTTCTGTCCGGTTTCTGGGACAACGGGTTGCTGTTGGGGTTGGGGCTGGCCTCGTCGCTGTTCGTGGCCTGGATCGGCACGCGTTTGCAAAGCCCGGAGCAGGAGAACGGTTACAGCCTCGGCATGCTGCTGCGTTTGCCGCGGTATCTGGTTTGGCTCGTCGTGGCTATCGTCAAGTCGAACATCGACGTGGTGCGCCGCGTTTGGGATCCGCTGAACCAGCCCATCACCCCCGTGATGGGGCGGCTGCCGGTGAGCCAGCGCACGAGCCTTTGCAAGACCATTTATGCCAACTCCATCACGCTGACGCCGGGCACCGTGGCGATCGAGGTCAGTGACACGGATGTGCAGGTGCACGCGCTGACGCGGGATGCTTTTGCTGACCTCGCCGGCGGCGAGATGGACCGGGAGGTCAGCCGCCTGGAGGTTGGCGCTGGACATCGGCGCAGCAGCCCGAACGGTAAGGGACAGGCCTGATGTTCGCGGCCGCCGCCATCTGCATCTTGGTAGTCATGGCACTGGCGTTGGCGCGGGCCTTTCTGGGGCCGACCGTCTGCGATCGTATCCTCGCCGTGAATATGTTCGGCACCAAGACGGTGCTGCTGATCGCGGTTTACGGCTTTTTGACCGGCCGTCCGGATTTCCTCGACATCGCAATCACCTACGCGCTGATCAACTTCATCGGCGTTATCGCGGTGCTCAAGTTCGTTGAGGGGATCGCCGACAGTGAGCAGCAGCCGCGCCCGGACGAGTTCTGATGGATCTGCTGCCACCGCTATTCCCAGACTTGCTGCTGGACCTACTCAGCATGGCGCTCTTGATCGGCGGTGTGTTCCTCAGCATCTCCGGAGCGGTCGGCGTCATCCGCTTCCCGGATTTCTATACCCGTCTGCATGCCGCCGGGGTCACGGACACGCTGAGCGCCGGTATGATCCTGGCCGGGCTGATGCTCCAGGCGGGCTTCACGCTGGTTACTGTCAAGCTGCTGTTTATCCTGATTTTCCTGTGGTACACGAGCCCGGTGGCGAGCCATGCGCTGGCCCGAGCCGCGATGCACACCCGGGTCGAGCCCGCCGAAGCCGAGGTCATTGACGCTGACCAAGGAGACGAGTCATCAGCCAACTGATCGACATCGTGCTGCTGACCTTCCTGGTCGCCACCGCGCTGGCCGTAGTCCGCCTGCGCAGCCTGTTTGCCGTGGTCATGTTGTCCGGCATCTACAGCCTGGTCACCGCCGGCATATTCATCGCGCTGGATGCCGTCGACGTGGCCTTCACCGAGGCCGCTGTGGGCGCCGGTATCGCCACCATGCTGATGCTGGGGACGCTGCGCCTCACCGGGCATCGACAGGTAGCGCCGCGGCATTCACCGCTGCTGCCGCTGTTGGTGGTCACGATCACCGGCGGGGTCTTGCTGTGGGGCACCCGCGATATGCCCCGCTTCGGCGACCCGGCCGCGCCGGTGCACCACCATGTGGCGCCGCGTTACATCGAAGACTCGCCTACGGAGGTCGGCGTCCCGAACATGGTGACGTCGGTGCTCGCCAGCTACCGCGGCTTCGACACCCTGGGCGAGACGGTGGTGGTGTTTACGGCCGGCGTTGGGGTACTGGCCCTGCTCGGCATCGGCGGCCGGCGGCGTCGCGACGAGGGTGCCGAGGACACCGACGATGACGGAGGGACACGACCCGGATGAGTCATGACATCGTCCTGAAGGTGATCGCCAAGCTGCTGATCCCCTTCATCTTGCTGTTCGCGCTCTATGTCCAGTTTCATGGCGATTTCGGGCCCGGAGGCGGTTTCCAAGCCGGTGTGATCTTCGCCGCCGGCATCATCCTGTATGCGCTCACCAACGGTCCGGATGCCGCCATGCGCATCATGCCGCCCCGGCTGTTGACTCCGCTGGCGGCCCTCGGCGTGCTGCTTTACGGCGGCGTCGGCATCGCCACCGTGCTCTTGGGCGGCCATTTCCTGAACTACGACGTGCTGGCCCATGATGCAGTGCACGGGCAGCATTACGGCATCCTGCTCATCGAGCTTGGCGTCGGCGTGACCGTCGCCTCGGTGATGCTGGTGATCTTCTTCGCGTTCATCACCCAGGAGCCCTGACGTGGACTGGATCGGCCAGTACAACTACTACGTGGTCTTCTTCCTGATGATGACCGGCTTCTATGTGGTGGTCGCGCGCGGCAACCTGGTGAAGAAGATCGTCGGTCTGAACATCTTCCAGAGCTCGGTGTTCCTGCTCTATATCTCCATGGGCAAGGTGGACGAGGGCACGGCGCCCATCATCGTCGCCGGCGAGGCGATCTACTCCAACCCGCTGCCCCATGTGCTGATCCTCACCGCCATCGTTGTCGGTGTGGCCACCACTGCGCTGGGCCTGGCGCTGGCGGTGCGCATCAAAGAGGCCTACGGGACCATCGAGGAAGACGAGATCCACGAGCAGGACGACGATTGGTGATCCTCGACAACCTACCCGCCCTGTTGGTGGTGCTGCCGCTGCTGGGCGCACCCCTGTGCCTGCTGTTGAGCCGCGGCCGCCCCGCCTGGGTGGTGGCGACGCTGATCGCCTGGACCGTGCTCGCCATCAGCATTGTGCTGCTATGGCAGGTGCGCGCGGGCGGTGTGCTGCACTACGCCTTTGGCGATTGGGAGCCGCCCTGGGGTATCGACTACGTCGTCGACCGGCTGGCGGCCTACGTGCTGCTGATCGTCTCGGCGATCGGCGCCGTCGTGCTGCCGTACTCCTGGCGCAGCGTCAGCCGCGAAATCCCCGCCCGGCTGCACGCCATCTTCTACACGCTGCTGCTGCTGTGCCTGGCGGGGCTTCTCGGCATCGTTATCACCGGCGATGCTTTCAATCTGTTTGTGCTGCTGGAGATCTCGTCTCTGTCCACCTACGCCCTGATCAGCCTGGGCCGCAATCGGCGCGCACTGACGTCGTCCTACCAATACCTGATCATGGGCACCATCGGTGCCACCTTCTACATTATCGGCGTCGGGCTGCTGTATATGCTGACCGGCACGCTGAACATGGCCGACATCGCTGCGCGCATTGCGTCCATGGAGGGCTCCAGCACACTGCACACCGCCTTTGCCTTCATCGTCGTGGGCCTGGCCCTGAAACTGGCCATGTTCCCGCTGCACCTGTGGCTGCCGAACGCCTACGCCTTCGCGCCATCGGTGGTCACGGCCTTCTTGGCGGCCACCGCCACCAAGGTTGCGCTGTACGCGATGATCCGCTTCGTCTACACCGTCTTCGGGCCTGCGTTCACCTTTGGTGAGATGCATGTGCAGCTGCTGGTGCTGCCGCTGGCCGCTGCGGGGGTCTTCATCGGCTCCGTCGTCGCTGCGTTCCAGCACGGCATCAAGCGCATGCTGGCGTACTCGTCCGTAGCCCAGATCGGCTACATGCTGCTCGGCATCGGTGCGATGAGCGTCACCGGGCTTACGGCGGCGCTGCTGCATCTGTTCAACCACGCGTTGATGAAAGGCGCGCTGTTCCTCGCCGTTGGCGCCCTGGTGTACCGCATCGGCGGCAGCCGGCTGCACGAGATCGCGGGCGCCGCCCGTGATATGCCCTGGACCATGGCGGCCTTCGTGCTCGGAGGTCTCAGCCTCATTGGCGTACCGGGCACGGTGGGCTTCATTTCCAAGTGGTATCTGATCCAAGCCGCGCTGGAGAATGGCTGGTGGCCCGTGGTGGTGCTGGTGCTGGTCACGTCGCTGGTGGCCGTGGTCTACATCTGGCGCGTCGTCGAGACTGCCTATTTCGCCGAGCGGCCGGCCGATGCGCCGCCGGTGAGCGAGGCCCCGCTGGTGCTGCTGCTGCCGACCTGGGTGCTGGTGGGCGCCAACCTGTACTTCGGTATCGCCACCGGCCTCACGGTCGGGCTCGCGACTGACATCGCGGTCGGGCTGTACGCGGGTGGAGTGGCGCCATGATCGCGGCCATGGACAGCGACGCCCTGCGCATGGTGCTGGCGCTGGCCCTGCCGCTGGCTGGCGCGGTGGGCATCTGGGTCACCGGACGCTGGGCCAACCTGCGTGAGGGGGTGACCCTGGTCACGGCGGGGCTCTTGCTCCTGACTGTGCTCAGCCTGCTGCCGGCCGTGCTCGCAGGCGCGCGCCCCGAGTGGGTCTTCGCCGAGCCGATCCCGGGCATCGCCATCGCCTTGCGGCTGGAGCCGCTGGGCATGCTGTTTGCCGCTGTAGCATCCCTGTTGTGGCCGATCAACTCGGTCTACTCCATCGGCTACATGCGCGGAAACGCTGAGCAGCATCAGACCCGCTTCTACGTCTTCTTCGCCATTGCGCTGTTCGCGACCATGGGCGTCGCCTTTTCGGCGAATCTGTTTACGCTGTTCCTGTTCTACGAGATCCTGACGCTGTCCACCTATCCGCTGGTGACGCACAAGGGCAATGATGCCGCCCGCGCCGGCGGCCGGGTCTATCTCGGGATTCTGATTGCCACCTCCATTGGCCTCCTGCTGCCCGCCGTCATCTGGACCCAGGCCATCGCTGGCAGTACAGAGTTTATTCCGGGCGGCCTGCTGGCCAACATCGCCCCGGCCCTGCCGCCGGTGGTGGTCGGGCTCTTGTTCTTCCTGTTCATGTACGGCATCGGCAAGGCGGCGCTGATGCCCATGCACCGCTGGCTGCCGGCGGCGATGGTGGCGCCGACGCCGGTAAGTGCGCTGCTGCATGCCGTGGCCGTGGTCAAGGCCGGCGTCTTCAGCGTCGTCAAAGTTATCGTCTTCACCTTCGGCATCGAGACGCTGCAGGGGGTGGCCGCGGCCCAGTGGCTGCTCTACATCGCCGCATTCACCATTATCCTCGGCTCGCTGATCGCGCTGCGCCAAGATAACCTGAAGCGCCGGCTTGCCTACTCGACGGTGAGCCAGCTGTCTTACGTGGTGCTCGGTGCCGCCATCCTGGCGCCATTGTCCGTGGTGGGTGCCGCGCTGCACATTGCCGCCCACGCCTTCGGCAAGATCACGCTCTTCTTCGCCGCCGGAGCCATCTACACGGCGGCCCACAAGACTGAGGTGTCTCAGCTGCGCGGGATCGGCTGGCGCATGCCCTGGACCATGACTGCCTTCGCCATCGGCTCTCTGTCCATGATCGGGGTGCCGCCGGCGGCTGGATTCATCTCCAAGTGGTACATCCTGGCCGGCGCGCTGGAGACCGGACAGCTGCTCGCCGTCGGCGTTGTTGTGCTGTCCACGCTGCTGAACGCGGCCTACTTCGCGCCAATCGTCTTCAGCGCGTTCGCCCGGCCGGCGGATGACGATCCGGCCGACCACGGCGAGGCGCCGCTGCCCATCGTCATCGCCCTCACTGCCACAGCGGCGCTGACGGTGCTGCTGTTCCTGTTCCACCAGGTGCCGCTGGAGCTGGCCGACCAACTGGTTGGCCGCAGCGCACCCGCCGCCGGATGAGGTGCCCACCATGTCGGAGCAGACACACTGGCTGTATCGCAAGCAAAACCGCAGCAAGCTGTGGCTGGCTCAGTTCGTGATCCTGGCGCTGGCGCTGCTGCCAGGGCTGTTCATCCATCACCATGCCCATTTTCCGGGCACGGACTTCCGTCTCGACGCCAGCGTCGGCTTCTACGCCTGGTATGGCTTCGCCACCTGTGCGGCCATGGTCATCCTGGCCAAGGTGCTGGGCATCTTCCTGAAGCGCCCGGACGACTACTATGATGACTGACCTCCCCCTGCCCCCGGCGCTGGTTCCCCCGGCGCTGGTCATGGTGCTGGGGGCCTTCTTCATCCCAGCCCTCAAGGGCACCGCGCGCCGCAACCTGCTGCTCGGCCTGCCGCTGGCGACGCTGGCGCTGGTTTGGCTGGTGCCGGACGGCGTGGCACTGCCGGTTGGTTTCCTCGACTTAGCACTAGACCCAGTCCACGCCACCGCCGAGGGCCGTCTGTTCGCGACCGTGTTCGCGATCATGGCCTTCACTGGCGGGCTCTACGCGATGCACCAGGCGCGCACGCTGGAGCTGGTGGCGGCCTATGTCTATGCCGGCTCCGCGATCGGCGTCACCTTCGCCGGGGACCTGGTGACGCTCTTCGTGTTCTGGGAGCTGATGGCCATCGGCTCCACGGTCGTGATCTTCGCGGCCGGAACCGATGCCGCCGCCCGCGCCGCGTTCCGCTACCTGTTGGTGCATCTGCTCGGCGGCGTCGTGCTCATGGCCGGCATCGTCGCCCACTGGGCGGCCACCGGCAGTCTCGCCGTCCAGGCACTGGAGCCGAACAGCCTGGGCACGGCGCTGATGCTGATCGGGATCCTGGTCAATGCTGGCGCGCCGCCACTGTCGGCGTGGATCGCCGATGCCTATCCCGAGGCCTCACCCAGCGGCACCGTGTTCCTGTCTGCGTTCACCACCAAGACTGCCGTATTCGCACTGCTGGTGATCTTCCCGGGCGCCGAGATCCTGATCTGGATCGGCCTGTACATGGTGTTCTACGGCATCATCTACGCGCTGCTCGAGAACGACATGCGCCGCATCCTGGCCTACAGCATTGTGAACCAGGTGGGCTTTATGGTCTGCGCTATCGGTATCGGCACCGAGCTGGCCCTGAACGGCGCCGCGGCTCATGCCTTTGCGCACATCATCTACAAGGCCTTGCTGCTGATGTCCGCCGGCGGTGTGTTGATGATGACCGGCAAGCGCAAGTGCACCGACCTGGGCGGCCTGTTCCAGACCATGCCGCGCACGGCGATGCACGGCATTATTGGTGCCCTGGCCATCTCCGCGTTCCCGTTCACGTCGGGCTTCGTCACCAAATCCCTGGAAACCGCGGCTTCGGCGCACGAGGGGCTGCTGGTCGTCTGGCTGCTGCTGCTCGCGGCGTCCGCAGGCGTCTTCCTGCACGCCGGCATCAAGTTCCCCTGGTTCGTGTTCTTCCAGAAGGACTCCGGCCTGCGCCCGCCGGAGCCACCCATCGAGACACGCCGGGCCATGACCTTGTTCTCGGGGCTGTGTATCGGCCTGGGCATTTTCCCGGCGCCCCTGTACGCGATCCTGCCCTACCCGGTGGACTACCAGCCCTACACCGTTGAGCATGTGGTTAGCCAGCTTCAGCTGCTGCTGTTCGCCGGATTCGCGTTCTTCGTGCTGCTGAAGCAGATGAAGCGCACGCTCACCATCAGCCTCGACTTCGATTGGTTCTACCGCAAGTTCCTCCACGAGTTGGCCGAGGAGTTCACGGTGCGCACGGCCGAGGCCCGCGACCGCCTGGAGGAACGCGCCCTGGACTGGGCGCGTCGGCAGATCCGCATCCTCTACGCCCACCATGGCCCCCACGGCATCCTCGCTCGCACTTGGCCCACCGGCAGCATGGTACTGTGGGTGGCCTTAATGCTGGGGTGCACGCTCCTGCTCTACGTGCTCTGAGACACCGCAACCCCCGGGCCCTCGCCCTGGAAAGTGCACCGGAAATACCGGGAAACCGCCAGAGGTCCGCTTCCTGACCCGTTGCTGGCGTTCCGGGGTCGACGTCCGCCGGCAGCT
>NZ_JAIFKJ010000492.1 GCF_019695415.1 Thiohalocapsa sp. | reverse complement strand
GAGCCCGTGCACCTGGATGTTGTAAGCCTCGTAGCAGAGCGCATCCCGCTCGGCAGCCGACGCCGGCACGTAGGGGAAGCGCTGCACCGCTCGCCGCAAGCCCAGGTCGCCCGCGGGCAGCGCAAGCTCAAACGCCACCCGCCGCAGGCTCTGCAGGCGCTCCCGGTGTGTCGCGGCGGTGTCGTGGAAGCTCGTGGTGCGCAGCCGCTCGGCCTGCAGCACGTCCAAGTCGATGTCCGCCAGCACCAGCTGGGCACCGGCGGGGAAGCGCTCGGACTCCGCCAGCAGCCGGTCCTGCTCGAACACCACCGCATGACCGTCCCAGGCCAGATCATTGGTGGACTCGCCGGGGCCGGCGGCGGAATAGAGATAAGCCGCGATGCATTTGCCCGCCTGCGCGGCGATGAGGTCGTTGCGATAGGCGGCCTTGCCGATGGTGATGTTGCTGGCGGACAGGTTCAGCAGCACCGTGGCGCCGGCGAGCGCGGCATAGGTGCTGGGCGGGATCGGCGTCCACAGGTCTTCGCACAGCTCCATGTGCAGGGTAAGACCGGGCAGATTGGCCGCGGTGAGCAGCAGGTCGTTGCCGAAGGGCACGTGATGGCCGAGCAGGTCGATCTCCGTGGCCAAGGCGGTGTCCGCGCCCGCGAACTGGCGCTTCTCGTAGAACTCCCGGTAGTTGGGCAGATAGGTCTTCGGCGCCGCCGCCAGCACTCGGCCCGCGTGCACGGCCACCGCGCAGTTGAACAACCGACCGTCCACCCTCAGGGGCAGGCCCACCGCCAGCACGGGGCGCAGCATGCGGCTGGCATCGACGACTTCGGCGAGCGCATCCAAACCGGCCGCAAGCAGCGCCTGCTGGTGGAAAAGATCTTCGTTGCTGTACGCGGTGAGCCCGAGCTCCGGGAACAGCGCCACCACGGCGCCCGCGTCATGGGCCCGTCGGGCCAGCTCGATGGTGGCGCGCGCGTTGAAGCCGGGCTCTGCGACACGGACCTCCGGCACGCACACCGCGGCGCGGATCAGCCCGTGGCGGTAGAGGTTGTGGAAGTCTGTGGTCGGGTGCTGATCCGGCATGGGGGGCTCGAGGTTCTTGGTCGCCGCGGCAGGGAAGACGGCGCGCGGCCCGCTCTATTTCGCCAGCGCCCCGGGGAGATACGGGTTCTCCGGATTCGGGCGGAGCTGTTGCGATGCAGGGTCCAGCACCAAGTCCATCATCTCCATGGGCACGGCACCGAGCAGCGGCTCGTCTCCGAACACCAACGCCGACAGGTCGCACCACCGGTCCTCGAAGTGCACCCGTAAGGGCCCAACCATCGGCACCTGCCGCCGGGAGCCGTCGGCCAGGGTCACTTCCCGCGTGCTCGTCTCCTCCAGATCGAAGCCGAGCTGAAGCGCGATGTGCTGCGGGATGATCATGAAGACCGCCCCGGAATCTGCCAGGGCCCGGGTGTTCAGCTTTCGCTTGCGAAAGGTGCTCTCCAGCGTGACCTCGGCATAGGTCAAGCCCATCGTTTGTTCCTCCGTCGCAGGATGGTGCGCGCCATCGCGACAGTATAGCCAGTGGCCTTTGCTGGATGTTGCCTCCAGGCCGGAGGCGTGGGCGGTCGCAGTGCCGCCTCACGCCTCGGGCTGTACGCGAGACACCCTAGCGGCGGCCCGCTGCAAGCCGATCCAGCCGCAGCCGTTCGCGCTCATCGAACAGCCGCCGGGAGCCGATCCAGACCGCCGCCAGGCTGCCGAGTCCGGTGCCGGACGCGATCAGGAACATGATCAGCAGCTGGTACTTGGCCGCCTCCATGGGCGGGCTGCCGGCGAGGATCTGGCCGGTCATCATGCCGGGCAGGCTGACGAGGCCGGCGGTGGCCATGGCGTTGACGATGGGGATGAGCCCGGCGCGCAGGGCGTCGCGGCGGATGTCTGCGATGGCTTCGCCCCAGGTGGCACCGAGCATGAGCCGCGCCTCGATGCGCTCGCGGTTGTCGTGTGCCTGGCGGGTGAGGCCGTCCAGGGCGACGGCGATGCCGGTCATGGTGTTGCCGAGCAGCATGCCGAGCAGCGGGATCAGGTACTGCGGCTGGTACCAAGGCTCCACGCGGATAATCAGCGTCAGCGCGAGCACCGTGATGCTGAAGGACGACAGGAACATGGACAGCGCACCGATACCGTAGCCCCAGGGTCCGCGGTAGCGACGGGTCTGCCGAGCCATCACCTCCCAGCCGGCCACCGACAGCATCATCACCGCCAGCAGACCGATGAGCCATGGGCTGGTGGTGTCGAACAGCACCTTCAGCACCAGCCCCAGCAGCACCAGCTGCACCGTACTGCGGGCGGCGGCGATGAGCATGCGGCGTTCCACGCCGAGCTTAAGGCGCCAGGACAGCGCCGCCAGCAGCAGCACCATTGCGGCCGCAAGGGCCAGGTCGAAGGGGCTCAGGGAGATCAGGCTCACCGACCGCCCTCCGCTGCATCCCTCGCCGGCAGCTCTGCCTCGATGCGCCCGTTGCGGATCACCAGCCGGCGGCCGTTCATGCGCTCGCGCTGCTCCGGATCATGGCTCACCCAGAGCACTGCGGCTGCCCGCTTGGCGCGATAATCGGCGATGACAGCCTCCACCCGCGCCCGGTTCTCGGGGTCCAGGTTCGCCGTGGCTTCGTCCAGCAAGAGCACCACCGGCTCGTTGGCGAGCAGCCGGGCCAGCGACAGGCGCTGACGCTCGCCGGTGGAGAGCCGGCGCACCTCCCAGTCCAGCACCTCGGGGCCGAAGCCCAGGCGCGCAAGCAGCGCGGCCGGGTCTGCGTTCGCACCATCGGCCGCCGGGAAATGGGCGCCGACGCTGTCCGCCCACCAGCCGGATTCTGCCGGCAGCAGTCCCACCCGCCGGCGCCACTCCGGTGCCGGCAGCGACGAGCGCGCCCTGTCGTCGCACCAGGCCTCGCCGTTGTTCGGGTCCAGGTCTGCGATGGCCCGCAGCAACAGACTCTTGCCGGTGCCGGAGGGGCCGGACAGGAAGACGAGCTCGCCCGCATCGATGCTGAGGTCCACCGGCTCCAGTAAGCGTGTTCGCAGGGCTTGGAGGCGAAGCGCGGCCATGGGGGTACTTGTTGCTCGCGGGGGTTGGGCGCGGTGGCGGATGCGTCGCACCGGAACGGGCAGCGGTGTCAGCGTCGACGATAGACGAGGTCGAACACCTGGTGGCCGAGGCGCTCCCCACGGCGCTCGAACTTTGTCGGCGGCCGGCTCACCGGGCATCCTGTATGACGAGGTCCACGCGCCGGTTGCGTTGGCGG
>NZ_JAIFKJ010000551.1 GCF_019695415.1 Thiohalocapsa sp. | reverse complement strand
ACCAGCCTCTGCGGCCTCGGGCAGACGGCGCCGAACCCGGTGATGTCGACGCTGCGGTATTTCCGGCATGAGTACGAGGAGAAGCTGGGGTAAGGCAACCGCACACCCGGTAGGAGTGGCATGAACGAGAACGTCGAGAACATGAAAAAACTGAAGTTCGTGTACTGGCAGGACGACGGTTTCTGGCTCGGGTATCTGGAAGAGTTTCCGGATTACATGACCCAGGGGGAGTCGCTGGATGAGCTGGCGGAGAACTTGCGCGACATTTACAAGGAACTGACTTCAGACACGCTTCCCTTGGTTCGACGCGTCGGTGAGCTGGAAGTGGCGTGAAGCGCAGGGATTTGATCAGGCGCCTGGAATCCATGGGCTGTGTCCTGATCCGCCATGGAGGTCGGCACGACTGGTATCACAACCCGGAGACGAAAGAATCGCAGCCGGTTCCAAGGCACCGGGAGATACAAGAGCACCTCGCAAGGTAGATCATCAAAAGGCTGAGCTGATCGCTCCCCACTGACACCAAAGAGCCCAGAAGCAACCCCCCGGACGAGGACACCCCATGCCGATCCGCGCGCAGCAACCCAACGTCAGTGTCGTCACGCTGAACATCGACGGCCAGGATCTCTCTGCCCGAGCGGATGAGACCATCATCGAGGTGTGCCGGGAGAACAAGATCCCGATCCCGAGCCTGTGCTGGATGGACGGCTTGTCGGTGGTCGGGGCCTGCCGGCTCTGCGTCGTGGAGGTGGACGGCGGCCCGCGGCTGCAGGCAGCTTGCGCCACACGGGTACGCGAGGGCATGTCGGTGCAGACCAATACCGACAAGCTCCAGCGCTACCGCCGCACCCTGGTAGAGCTGCTGTTCGCCGAGCGCAACCACGTCTGCTCGGTCTGCGTGTCCAACGGCCATTGCGAGCTGCAATGGCTGGCGCAGAAATGCGGCGTGGATCACGTGCGCATGCCCTACCGGAACACCGGCTACAGCGTGGACTCCAGCCACGAGATGTTTCGGGTTGACCACAACCGCTGCGTGCTCTGCACCCGCTGCGTGCGGGTCTGCGACGAGATCGAGGGCGCCCACACCTGGGACGTCATGGGCCGCGGCAGCGGCTGCCAGGTGGTCACGGACCTGGCCAAGCCCTGGGGCGAGAGCGACAGCTGCACCAGCTGCGGCAAGTGCGTGCAGGTCTGCCCCACCGGCGCGCTGGTCAAGCAAGGCACTTCCGTCGGCGAGATGGTCAAAGACCAGCAGTTCCTGTCCATCCTGGCGCGGCGGAGAAGCAACCGATGAGCAATGGCCAACCAATGAGCAAAGGCACGAGGGTCACGGTCGCCACCACCTGGCTCGACGGCTGCTCAGGCTGCCACATGTCCTTCCTGGACATGGACGAGCGGCTGGTGGACCTGGCGGAACAGATCGACATCGTCTACAGCCCCTTCGTGGATGCCAAGGAGCTCCCGGAGCAGGTGGACCTGGGGATTCTGGAGGGCTCCATCAGTAATGAAGAGGACCTGCACAAGGCCCGCGAATTCCGCGCCCGATGCAAGGTCCTGCTCAGCCTGGGCGACTGCGCCGTCAACGGCAACGTCCCCGCCATGCGCAACCCCTTCAAGCTGGACGACGTCATCGAGCGGGCCTACCGCGACAATGTAGACCTCAACCCGCAGATTCCGACCGAGGGCGTGCCGCGGCTGCTGGCCACGGTGCGGCCGGTGCACGGTGTCGTGGATGTGGATATCTTCGTCCCCGGATGTCCGCCCCAAGCGGATGCCATCCACTATGTGCTCACTGAGCTCATCGCCGGCCGCACCCCAGACCCGAGCCAAGTGACGCGGTTTGGAGCCTGATTGGCATGCTTGTGGGAGCGGCGTCCCCGCCGCGATCATCCGAGCGTGCCGCATCCGCTCGCGGCTTGCGGCTCATGCAGACTTGGCTGTGCACCGCCGCTGCAGCGATGCTGCGAGTCCGCACGCTGCCACTGCTCGCAGCCGCCGTGGCGCTGCCGGCGGCGGAGAGCGGCTCTCGACCATGACGCTGCTGCGCGGCGCCCCCTTTGAGCCCGGCAGACACCTGCACCTGCTCGCCGAGATGGACCCCGCGCTGGCCGCAGCGACCATCCAGATCGGTGTAGAAGATGCGAACTGAGCCACCACCAGCAGTCGCTCGTTATCACATCCTCGTTTCCTGAACAGCCATCGGGCCCAGCACCATGAGCCGCACCATCAGCATCGAACCGGTCACCCGCATCGAAGGGCATGCCCGCATCACGCTGCAGCTCGCCGACACCGGCGAGGTGGAAGATGCCAAGTTCCATCTGACCCAGTTCCGCGGCTTCGAGAAATTCTGCGAGGGCCGCCCCTACCGCGAGATGCCCGCGCTCACAGCCCGCACCTGCGGCATCTGCCCCGTGAGCCACCTACTGGCCTCCAACAAGGCCTGCGACGACCTGCTCGCGGTGACCATCCCACCGACCGCGGAAAAGCTGCGGCGAGTCATGAACCTGGCGCAGCTGCTCCAAAGCCATGCCCTGAGCTTCTTTCACCTGTCGTCACCAGATCTACTGCTGGGCTGGGACTCTGACCCCAAGGATCGGAACATCTTCGGCGTCATGCGCACTGAACCGCAGCTCGCCAAGAACGGCATTCGCCTCCGGCAGGTGGGACAGACCATCATCGAGACCCTGGGCGGCAAGAAGATCCATCCCACCTGGGTCGTGCCCGGGGGCGTCAACGAGGCGCTGACGGTGGAGAAGCGCGACAGCATGCTTGCGATGCTGCCGGAGGCACTGGAGATCGCGAAGGACACGTACGCCTTCTTCAAGACCCTGGTGCCGAAGTTCAAGGACGAGGCCAGCCACTTCGGCACCATGAAGACCATGTTCCTGAGCCTCGTCTCGCCGCAGGGCCACCTCGAGCACTACGACGGCTTCCTGCGGCTCAAGGACGCCTCCGGACGGATCGTCGAGGACAAGGTGCCACCGCGCGACTACCCGCGGATCATCGGCGAGGCAGTGGAGGACTTCAGTTACATGAAGTTCCCCTATTACAAGCCGCTCGGCTATCCCAAGGGCATCTACCGCGTCGGCCCCCTCGCCCGTCTGAACAACGCCGATGCCTGCGGCACCCCCTTCGCCGATGTCGCGCTCGCCGAGTTCCGTACCCTGCAGGACGACGCCGGCCCCATCACCTCCAGCTTCCATTACCACTACGCCCGGTTGGTAGAGATCATCTTCGCCATCGAGAGCATGCAGCGACTGCTGAAGGACCCGAATATTCTGGATACCCGCGTGCGCGCCCGTGCCCGCGGCAACCGCAGCGAGGGCCTTGGGGTATCGGAGGCCCCCCGCGGCACCCTGATGCACCACTACAAGATCGACGACGAAGGGCTCATCACCTGGGTCGACCTCATCATCGCCACCGGCCACAACAACCTGGCCATGAACCGCAGCATCAAGGAAGTCGCCGACGCCTACGTGGACGGCACCGACGTGAAAGAGGGCATGCTGAACCGCGTCGAAGCCGTGATCCGCTGCTACGACCCCTGCTTGTCCTGCGCGTCCCATGCCTTCGGGCAGATGCCGATGGTGATCGATATCCACAACGCCGACGGCGAGGTGGTGCGGCGCATCAGTCGTGATTGAAGCCATCAGCGCAGATGGGAAGTGCGCGGTGCGTAGTGCGCAGTGCGGAGTCGACTCCCGCACTTCGCACCGCGAACTCCGCACTCCGCCACCCCCGCCTACGCTCGGCCAGCACCCTCAAGAAGCTGAGCTCGGCGGCGTCAGCACTTAGCCCCGCCCGATGCACACCCTCATCATCGGCTACGGCAGCCCCATCCGCGGCGATGATGCCGTGGGACCGTTGCTCGCGGATCGCATCGCCGAGCAAGCCGCCCAAGGCGACTGGCCCGACCACACCGAAGTCCAAGCCCGCCACATCCTCACCGCGGAGATCGTGGCCGACCTCGAGCAGGCAACGCGTGTGATCTTCATCGACGCCGCCGCCGATACGGCAGCCGGAGAGGTACGCACCCTACCCCTCCGGCCGGACCCCACCGCGCTCTCCACCATGGCCCATTTCCACGATCCGCGGGAGTTGCTCGCTTGGTGCGAGGGGCTCTACGGCAGGGCACCGGAGGCCTGGCTCGTCTCCGTAGGCGGTGCCGCCTGGGACTACGGCCACTTCGACCTGAGCCCCGCTGTGCACGCAGCTCTCCCAGCAGCGATGGCGGCCGTGCGGACCATCTGCGCGCTGGCAGCTGAGAACACGACGCGGACGCACCAGCGTCCAACGTCTTAATTGAGTATACCGTCCCCAAGATCGACGGCGAGATTTTTGTCAACTTAATACGGTGACAGTGTATGTAATTAAGCAACACCGGACGGACAATGCTGTTGTGACGCCGCCGCAACGGGGGATCTGCGATCATGGATGTTTGCGTTATCGAGATCCGACCAGTCTTAGGGAGTCACGACCATGAGCGCTACACAAGCCACCGATGATCCGCTCTTTACGCCGCTTCAAGCGGGCGAGCTGCGCCTGTCCAACCGTATCGTCCTAGGGCCCCTGACCCGCTCGCGGGCGCAGCAGCCGGGCAACGTCCCGGGCCCCATGAACGCCGAGTATTACGCTCAGCGCGCGGGGGCCGGGCTCATCGTCTCGGAGGCGACAAACATCTCCCAGGTGGCCATGGGCTATGCGCTCACCCCCGGCATCTTCACCAAGGAGCAGGTAGCCGGCTGGCGGCTCGTGACTGAGGCGGTGCACGCAGCCGGCGGGCAGATGGTGCTACAGCTCTGGCACTGCGGGCGTATGTCTCACGAGGCGCTGCACCCCGGCATCCCGCCCATGGCGCCGTCTGCCGTGCACTGCGATGCCTGTCAGGTGTTCTACGTGGATGACGAGGGCAAAGCCGGGCTCAGGCCGGTCTCGCCGCCCAAGGCCATGACCAAGGCCGACATCGACGCCACTATTCAGGAATACGTGATAGCCACGCGTAATGCCATCGCCGCAGGCTTCGACGGCGTGGAGGTGCACAGCGCCAACGGCTATCTGCTGCATCAGTTCCTTGCCAGCAACACCAACCAGCGCACGGACGAATACGGCGGCAGCTTGCAGAATCGAGCGCGCATGCTGTTCGAGGTGATGGACGCGGTGCTGGGCGAGATACCCGCCGGGCGCGTCGGCGTTCGCATCTCGCCACTCTTCAAGCTGAACGGCATCGATGACGCCGACCCAGGCGAGACCTTCGGCTACGTCTCTGAGCACTTGGGCAAGCGCGGCATCGCCTATCTGCACGTGGCCGACACCGACGTCATGCGCGGGGCTGAGCCCAAGATGGAGCAGATCCTGCCCTTCACACGGTCGCGATTCGACGGCGTGGTAATGCTCAACGGCGCCTACACGCCGGAGCGCGCCCGCCGGGCAATCCAGAACGGCGACGGCGACTGCATCGCCTTCGGCCGGCTCTTCCTCGCCAATCCGGACTTGCCTGAGCGCATCCGGCAAGGCGGCCCCTACAACGAGCCCGACCCCGCCACCTTCTACGGCGGCGGTGCCCAAGGCTACACGGACTACCCCACCCTACGCGGCTGACACGCCTCACTGCGAACGCCGGCTTCCACGCCGGCGCTCCAACTCCGCGTACCTGGCGCGGCGCATCACTGATCCAGCCCGTTGCGCCAGTCCTGATCCTCCTTGTCGAACAGCCGGTTGGCCTCGGTGGGGCCCCAGCTGCCGGCCTCGTAGGTATGGATGTAGTCGCGCTCGGTAGCCCAGAGCTTGAGCACCGGGTCCACAACCCGCCAAGCGTGCTCCACCTCGTCGGAGCGCAGGAACAGGGAATGATCCCCTGACAGCACATCCAGGATCAGCGCCTCGTAGGCATCGATCTGATCGCGACCGATGGAGCACGTGCTGGCATCCAGGCGCTCGGTCTGGGTGCGCATGGTGAGGCCCGGCTGCTTCACCAGCAGCTCGAAGCGCATGCACTCGTTGGGCTGTATGTTCAGCAGCAGCCAGTTGGGCTTCAGCTGTTCGATGGGCGTGTCACTGAAGAGCTGTTGTGGCGGATGGCGGAACCGGATCGCGATGAGCGAGTGCGACGCGCCGAGCCGCTTGCCCGTGCGCAGGTAAAAGGGCACGCCCCGCCAGCGCCAGTTGTCGATGTAGAGCTTGAGCGCGGCGTAGGTCTCCGTGCTGCTACGCGAGTCCACACCCTCCTCCTCCAGGTACCCAGGCACTCTGGCCCCGTTGCTCTCACCCGCCCGATACTGCGCCCGGAAGGCCTGCGCATGCACCGCCTGCCGCGGGATGGGCCGGATAGAGCGCAGCACCTTGACCTTCTCGTCCCGCAGCGCCTCGGCGTCCATGCTCGGTGGCGGCTCCATTGCCACCAGCGTCAGCATCTGCAAGAGGTGGCTCTGAATCATGTCCCGGAGCGCGCCGACCCCATCGTAGAATCCCGCGCGGCCGCCAATGCCCTTGGCTTCGGCGTGGGTGATCTGCACGTGATCGATGTAGTTGCGGTTCCACAGCGGCTCGAGCAGCAGGTTCGCGAAGCGAAACACCAGCACGTTCTGCACCGTGCTCTTGCCCAGGTAGTGGTCGATCCGGTAGATCTGCTCCTCGCCAAAGTGCCGTTGCAGCTGCTCGTCCAGGATCTGCGCGCTCTCCAGGTCATAGCCGAAAGGCTTCTCCACCACCAGCCTTGCCGCGCCGTGCTCGGGATGGTTCAGCCCCTGGGTCGCAAGGCGGTCCGCGACCTCGCCGTAGAAGGCGGGTGCCACTGCCAGATAGAACACCAGGCTGGGTGGAAAGCCGGCATCGCCATCGCTACCCTGGCTCTCTGCCGCGAGTCGCCGGGCCAGGCGTTCGAAGCCGGCGTCGTCCGTGAGATCGCCTTCGACAAAATAGAGCCGCGCCAGGAGGCGCTCCAGCACCTCGCCCTCCAGGCGCTCGCGCAGCTGCTCGCCGAGGGTATCCCGCACCTCACCGCGCCAGTCCTCGTCCGACCAGTCGCGGCGCCCGAAACCCATGACCCTCATCGACGGGCCCAGATGGCCACCGCGCTCCAGGTGGTAGAGCGCAGGTAACAGCTTTATTTGTGAGAGATTGCCGGTGGCACCAAAGATCACCAGCGTGCAGGATGTAGACATGAAAGGCTCCTCAGCGCAAAACTGCGTCGTGCATTGTCTGTACTTTGTGTTAGGTTCATTGAACAAAAGCTAGCCGTCGCCGTTGGCCACCGCCCGCGCGGTTGACCGACACCAGACAGCGCTCAGTCAGCTACGCGGGTTCCGGCACACCGTTTAAAGCCGCATGTCTTAGCTGGCAAAAGCGCGCGGCAGCGCGGGTTCAGACGGCCTGCCAGTGCCGACGCTGTCGTGACGACGACACCATGCCGTCCGAGTATTTAGCCTGCGCGCCACCATCCTGCGAACAATTCAACCACTGCGCCGACAGCTATGGACCGAAGCCCTATGCTTTCCGACCTGGACCCACGCGGCTATTGCGTCCTGATCGCGAGCAGCGAGGCCCACCCACTGGTGAAAACCGGCGGACTCGGTGATGTCGCGGCAAGCCTCCCCATGGCGCTGCGCCAGCTGGGCCACGACGCTCGCCTGATCCTGCCCGCCTACCCGAACGCCAAGAAGCAGGTTCGTGAGCTGAAGCCTCTCATGGAGCTGCGCATGTCCGGCGTCGTCGGCAGCGTGCAGCTTTACGGCGGCCTACTGCCGGATCGTGATTTGCCCGTTTATCTGGTGGACGCCCCGGCCTACTTTTGCCGCGAAGGCAATCCCTACACCGACGTCAGCGGCCGCGACTGGGGCGACAACCCCGAGCGCTTCCTGCTCTTCAGCCGTGTGGTCGCCCATGTGGCCATGGGTCTACCGCCCCTCAACTGGCGCCCTAACATCCTCCACAGCAATGACTGGCAGACAGGTCTCGCCGCGGCACTACTGCGTGAGCATGATGAGCGCCCGGCTACGGTGTTCACCATCCACAACTTGGCCTACCAAGGGTTGTTCGACCGCGCCACCTTCGATCGGCTGCGCTTGCCGGCGTCACTGTGGAGCCTGAGCGGTCTCGAGTTCCACCAGCGCATGTCCTTCATCAAGGGCGGCATCGTCTTCTCCGACCGCGTCAACACCGTCAGCCCCCAGTACGCCGACGCGGTTCGAACCCAGCGCTTCGGCTGTGGGCTGGACGGCCGCCTCCGCCCACTGGGCGGGCGCTGCCGCGGCACCCTGCACCGCACCACCCACCCACGAGGGCAACACCCCCACGACCCACCCCCGACCCCGCGGCCCGCGGGAGAGCGCGTGCATCTGAAGGCCGAGAACAAGCTGGAGCTCCAGAGGCTGTTCGGCCTGCCCCGCGACGAGCACGCTTTCGTGGTCGGCCACGTCGGTCGTCTGGTGGAGCAAAAGGGCGTGGATCTCATCATCGACATCCTGCCGCGGCTGGTCACGGCCGGGCGTGTGCAGCTGGTGATGCAAGGCGCCGGCGACCGGGCATTGGAACAGGCCCTGCAGGAGGCCGCCGCAGCGCACCCCGAGCGGGTCAGTGTGCACGTGGGCTACGACGAAGCGCGCGCGCACCTGATCGAGGCGGGCTCTGACGCCTTCCTGATGCCCTCGCGCTTCGAGCCCTGCGGGCTGAACCAAATGTACAGCCTACGCTATGGCACTGTGCCTATCGTACACAACACCGGGGGGCTCGCGGATACCGTTGTGGACGCCAGCGACGCAGCCCTGGCCGCTGGCACCGCCAACGGCTTCCTGTTCGACGATCCCAACGCCGACGGCCTTTGGTACGCGCTGGAGAAGGCGCTGCGGATGCAGCGGGAGCAACCCCAGCAATGGCGTGCGCTGATGCTTGCCGGCATGCGCAAGGACCTGAGCTGGCAGGCGAGCGCCCGCCGTTACGTGGATTTCTACGCCGAGGCCATCGCCTCCCGCGCGCCGCTCCACGAAGCGGCGATGGCATAGATGCGGACGTCCTAGATCTCGACCTTCGACGACAGCGTGGTGAGCGGCAGCCGCGAGGCCCTTGGTCATGCGCCGGGCGCCCGTCATGGCGCGAAGATGAGCATCACATAAGCCAGAAACAGCGTCAGGTGCACCAT